>NZ_QRQX01000019.1:0-41636 GCF_003475665.1 Collinsella sp. AF29-7AC | reverse complement strand
AGATGCGTTTGCGAAAGTGGTCAATTTTAGATTAGCGCTAACAACCGTGCCCGGCATCGGCCCGAGGACCGCGGCGCAGCTCGCGGTGTCGGTCGACATCGGGAGGTTCCCGGACCACGACCACCTGGCCTCGTACTGCGGCATAGCCCCGAGGGTGAGGAGCTCCGGCACGTCGGTGAGGTCGGTCAGGGCGTCCAGGCGCGGCGACGCGAGGCTCAAGTCCCTGCTGATCTTCTCGTGCAACACCTGGTGAGGTCGTCGGGGCGCTACGGCGAGTACTACCGGGCCTGCAGGGCGCGGGGCATGGGCCACGGCAGGGCGCTCAAGGCCGTCGCGAGGAAGCGGCTCAGGGCGATATACGCCGTGATGCGCGACCGGGTGCCCTACCGGGAGTAGCCCCGACGGTTGACAAAACTATAGGAACACCCAATGGCTATGTCACGGATACGTCAGCGTTTGGTATGCCTGCAATGTGCAGCGCATAAATTCGATGCCGCAGGGCGATGCTGATGCTATAGTTACTGCGGTTAATGAGGGTCAAGAGAAAGGTTACAGGTGAAATCCAAACCTCGACCATACAGTCGATGACCCCATGCAGGTGCTTTTTGCGCATGCACGGGGTGTAAGCGTCGAGCGGCGTGCCGCCCGCGCATGCGTATACATATCCAGAAGCCCCCGGACGCCGCACGCGCGGCCGCGTCCGGAGGAATAATGATGGGGAGCACCATTGAATTATCTGAGTGAGATGCTCAAATTGCCAGTCTTGGACGTCGACGGCGAAAAGCTCGGCGTGGTCAACGATTTTGGCATTGCAACCGGCGAAGTTTTTCCGCACGTGACGTCGCTCGCGTTCCGCGGTCCCGGCAAGACGCCGTTCATGATCAGCTGGCGCAAATGGGTCGACCGCATCGACGAGACGGGCGTGTATCTCAATACGTCTGCCACCAATATTCGCTTCTCGTACCTGCAGCCGACCGAGCTCCTGCTGGCGCGCGACGTTCTCAATAAGCAGATCGTCGACACGCAGGGCATGAAGGTCGTGCGCGTCAACGACATCAAGTTTTCCATGTCGGGCGAAAATCAGCTGCGCCTGCTGGGTGCCGAGGTCGGCGCCCGCGGTCTGCTGCGTGCAATCAGCCCCGCGCTCGAGCACGTCGTCGAGGGCTTTATGAAGCACCTGGGCAAGCCGCTCAGCGAGGACATTATCGCCTGGTCCTACATGGACCTGCTCGACCGCTCGACCAAGAACATTCAACTCTCGGTGTCGCACAAGACGCTCGGCGAGCTGCACCCTGCCGACATCGCCGACATTATCGAGCAGCTCGACCCGCGCTTGCGTGCGCAGGTGTTTGCGCAGCTCGATACTGCCCAGGCCGCCGAGGCCATCTCGGAGTTCGATGACGACGAGCTTATGACCGAGATGCTCGAGGGCCTGTCCGACACCGACGCATCGTCGATGCTGGCCATGATGGACCCGGACGACGCTGCCGACCTGATCGACGAGCTTGATTACGAGAAGGCCGAGAAACTCCTGCGCCTGATGGGCGTCAAGGAGGAGAAGGCGATTCGTAACCTGCTGGGGTATGAGGACAACACCGCCGGCCGCATCATGACCTCGGAGTTTGTCTCCCTGCCCGCTACGGCAACGGTCGGTGACGCCATCGAGGCGATTCGCGAGCTCGACGAGGACTTCGAGAGCGTCTATTACGTCTATACCGAGGATCCGAGTGGCATGCTGACCGGCGTGCTTTCGCTGCGCACGCTGATCGTAGCCGACCGCGACGCCACGCTGGGTCAGTTGGCCTATCGCGACCTGGTCTATGTGTCGCCCGACGAGGACCAGGAAGACGTGACGGACGAGATGACCAAGTACGACCTGGTTGCCATCCCTGTCTGCGACGAGAACCGTCATATCCTTGGTATCGTGACCTTCGACGACGCCATGGACGTTATCGCCGAGGAGCATCAGGAGGACCTGCAGATCGCCGGTGTCGGCTCGGGCGATAGCGCGTCGGACGACTCGACGAACGTGCTCAGCTGGTTCGTGCATCGCCAGTACTGGGTTGTTGTATGGGGCATCGCGTCGTGCATCATGGCGACCGTGCTGGGAACGGCGCTCGGCTCCGCGCATCTGGTGGTGTTCCCCATGTGCGCCATGCCGCTCGTGCTGCTGGCGGCCTCGCGCATGGTGTCGTTCGTCAAGAACTACTTCCTGGAGTATGACGGTCACGACGACGAGCCCAAGCCGTATCTGGGATTCTTCTTCCAGAGCACGGGCATGGGCCTGATTCTGTCACTCGTGACCTACCTGTGCGCCCAGCTGGTGCGCACCGCTGCATTCCCCGATGCCTCTATGTTTGAGGAGCAGCTCTTTACCGGCTGCTTTAACATTGCCGCCATCATTTGCCTGGTTGGCAACATGAGTGCTGTGATTTACCTGATGGTGCTGTTCTGGCGTGACGAGCATGACCTCAACACGTCGGGCACCGCCATGAACGTTATTGCCGTCATGATCTCGTGTGTGGCGTATTGCATCGCCGCGGTGCTGCTCGCCATGTCAGTCATGGGCTAGGTGGTCGCGTGCAAAATACCAAGCAAAAGTCGGGCACCAAGCAAAAGCTGACCATCGCGGCCATCTTTGGCGCTATGGGTCCCGGTCTGCTGGCGGCGCTTTCGGGCAATGACGCCGGCGGCATTGCAACGTATTCCAGTGCGGGTGCCAGCTATGGCTACAAGATGCTCTGGATGCTTCCCGTCATGACTGTGCTGCTCATCGTGACGCAGGAGACCGCGGCGCGTTGCGGCTGCGTGACGGGCAAGGGCCTGGCATCGCTCATTCGCGAGCGCTTTGGCGTGCGCAAGAGTGTACTTGCTATGGCGGCGCTGTTGATCGCCAACACGGCTGTGACCATTTCGGAGTTTGCGGGTATTGCGAGCGGCCTTGCCCTCTTTGGCGTGCCGGCGAGCATCTCGGTGCCGTTGGTGGCGCTGCTGGTGTGGATGCTTACCATGTCGGGGAGTTTCCAGCGCATCGAGAAGATTCTGCTGCTGGTGAGCTGCGTGTTCGTGACCTATATTGTCGCCGCGTTTATGGCTGGCCCCAACTGGGGTGAGGTCGCGGTCGACCTGGTCGTGCCCAACATTCAAAATGACCCCAGCTACGTGTCGCTCGTGGTCGCAACGATCGGTACCACCATCGCGCCGTGGATGATTTTCTTGGCGCAGAACAACGTGGTCGATAAGAACGCGGGCGAGGACGATATCGTGCTGCAGCGCATCGATACCGTGAGCGGCTCGCTTGCTGCCGATATCATTGCCGGCTTTATTATCATCACGACCGGCACGGTGTTGTTCCCGGCGGGTATTCAGATTAGCGATGCTGCCGATGCTGCCCGCGCGCTGGAGCCTATTGCGGGTCAGTGGTCTACGGTACTGTTTGCCTCGGGCCTGGTCGCGGCGAGCTTCTTGGCTGCCTGCGTGCTGCCGGGCGTTACGTCGAGCGCTATCTGCGAGGCATTTGGCTGGGAGCGCGGTGCCGACCGCAGCTGGGACGAGGCCCCGGTCTATCGCGGCATCATTACTGCCATCATTGGCATCTCTGCCGTGCTGGTGCTCATGCCCGGCGTCGATCTGTTCCAGATCATGATGACCTCGCAGGTCATCAATGGCGTGCTACTGCCCGTGGTTCTGGTGTTCCAGGTGGTTATCGCTGCCGACCGTCACATTATGGGCGCCAACCGCAATGGCCGCGTGTGGAATGTGCTCACTTGGGCGACTATCGGTGTGATTACGGTGCTGACGGTCGTCATGTTTGTTCTGCAGGCGATGGGTTACAGCGCTTAGCGCCTCTTTTGGACTCCAAACAGGCCGCAGCGATGGACTGCGGCCTGTTTTTTGCCCGCTATAGGGCGTTAGTTATATGGCAGTGGACAAAAAATGCCAAATATGAGTACTGTTGCCTTGCCGATAGCATTTACGACCAAGAAAATAATGAACATAGTTAAGAATCTGTTTATTAAAAGCGGGTCTCCAAGTCCTAAGCCGGCCATTCTGGTCAACTGGAAGGGTCGTGCGCTACCGCATGAGCGCCATTTTGGGTGGTTTTGCCTGCTACTAAAATGGTAACAGTACTCATATTTGCCACTTTTTGTCCACGACCTCTTGGAGTCGGCTCGAAAAGAGTGATTTTGGGTTGTTTGCTGCGGGTGTGGGCTTGGAAACAACGTCCGGGGTGGCGAGGCGCCCAGAATTCGGTCGCAAGGAGGGCGTTCCTCGGCTGTGTCAGGAGTGTCCCTGGGTGCCGGCATATAAGGAACGTCCCTAACTGCCGGAGGGGGTGCCTGCCGTGGCAGGCACCCCCTCCGGATGTGGGAAGTTTGCGCTGCAGGTTACTTGTCGGTGCCCAGCTTGTGCGGCTTGAGAGCGAGCGCATTGACGAGCGCGTCGGTGGCAGACTTGACGGCTGCCGGCTGCGGATCGTTGACGTGATCCTCGGGATGCACGGGCAGGTCCTTCTTGACTGCATCGTGGATCAAGTTGAGGTACTCAGTCACGCCAGTGGTCGACAGGTGCGTGCCATCGCCATCGAACAGGTCGTTGCGATTGGCACTGTATCCGTACCAGTCGATAACGCGCACGTTCTTGTAGCGCGTAGCAGCGTTGGCGATGGCCTGGTTGGTAGAGCCAACCCACGGCTGCGGGCTGCGCGTGTTCACAAACACCACAATACGCTTATCTCCTGCATCGGTCATGATGGCGTCGATCTGGTCGTCGGTTACCAAGCCGTTGGTGCCCAGTGCAAAGACCACGATCTTGCCGGCAAGGTTCTGTTGGAGATAGCCCTCAAATGTCGCGCGGCCCGCATCAAACTGGCGGCCCTTTTCGGCATCGATGTGACTGTGGGGGAACACGCCGTCAAAGGAATCAACGGCGCGCAGCGACACGGAGTCACCGATCATCAGCAGGTCGTAGGATCCGTCGGGGAAGCCGTCGTTGTCCTTGTCGGTGCCGTCGGCCGCCTGCTGGTCGGTGGGCGCGGTGTTTTTGGCTTCCTTGTTGAGGACTTCGGCGCCCTCACCGCTCAGTGCGGAGGTCTCCGGCACAAAAATCAGGCCGCCCAGCGCGATAACAAGCACAATCCCGCAAGTGGCGCACACGGGAATATGAGCGCGCACCCAGTTGGCGGGCGTGGTGGTGCCGTCGCGGAATTCGGATACGGTGCGCCCAAAGGCACCCTTTCTAAACGGCGTCTCGATAAAGCGATATGAGCATTCGGCTACGGCGACCACCAACAACACCTGCAAAATGTACTGCCACCACGGCGTATCGTTGATGTTGGCGACCGGGTTCATGAGCAACAGTAGCGGATAGTGCCACAGGTAGATGCTGTACGAGCGCTTGCCAACCCACACGAGCGGCTCGGCGGACAGCGCGCGGGCAACCATTCCCTGGGGCTGCACGCAGGCCGCGATGACCATGAGCGTGAGGATGGAGCATAACAGCGTGCCGCCGCGATACTGGAACGCGGTGTAGCCGTTGGTGAGCGCGACCATGGCGGCAAGGCCAACCAGACCCACGACGCCCAACACATCGATGGATGCGGGCGAGGACCAAAAGCGCACGAGGGCGCTCGGCTGTGCCGGGACGGTCTCGGCTGCGCCGTCGGTCGTAGCGTCATGCTTGCTTTCGGCGTTCTTGCCGTGCTTGGCGGCGCCAGCCAGGCGATTGAGCCCCAAACGATGAGCGAGACACACCGGCGCCAGGTCGCGATCGGGGATAAAGGCCATCCAGGCGCCCAGCAGCAGCGAGAAGACGCGGGTGTCGGTGCCGTAGTACACGCGGCTGGGGTCGGCGGCGGGGTTATAGAGCACCATCATGGCGATGGCGGAGACAGCAGCCAGTCCCAGAACCATGCGGCGCGTGTTGGGCTTGCTCATGTGCATGGATACCATAGCGAGCAGCAGCGGGGGCCAAACCAGGTAGAACTGTTCCTCGATGGCGAGCGACCAAAAGTGCGTAAGCGGCGAGGGATCGCCCAGGGCATTGAAGTACGAGACGTTTTGGGCAATCTGCCACCAGTTGTTGAAGAACAGCAGCGACGGCAGGATGTCAGGGCGCATCTTGGTGAGCATCACGTGGTTAAAGATGGTGCACAGCGCGCAGGTCACGAACACTACCGTTACCACGGCGGGGACCAGGCGACGGATGCGGCGAATCCAGAAGCTCTTAAGGTCGATACGGCCGGTCTTAGCGACTTCGTTGAGCAGCAAGCGCGTGATCAGATAGCCCGAAAGCACAAAGAAGATCGTGACGCCAAGCAGGCCGCCCTGAGCCCACGTGAGGTTGAGGTGATAGAGCACCACCGCGACGACGGCAAGCGTGCGCAGACCGTCGAGCGCAGGGATGTAGCGGGACTTGGGGCGAGCAGGCGTCTGCTCCGCGGCGGGAGTGTTGGCGCGGCCCGCGTTGTTGGCAGAAGCGCGATGGGGGCTCGCGGTGCGTCGCGGCTCGTTGGCACGGCGCTCGCCCTTCACGCGTTCGTGCGGCGCCGGCTCGTTGCCCGTGCGGCGTCGACCGCGCGAGCCCGATTGCGAGAATTGTTCCATAAAACATCATCCAATGACGAGAATAATCAGCACGTATTCATTGTAGCTGCCTGCCCCTGTGAATGCTTGCTGCTGGCGCAAGCTCAAGCGCGCGTCCACATCAAAGTGAACTAAAGTTATAGGGGGTGCGAGAGTGCACAATCGTTGGTCGACGGTGGGCGTAAAGCCTGAAGACGAGGAGGTTTCCATGGCGGATCACAGCATCGTTGCGGTGTTCGGCAGCATGAACATGGACCTTTCGGTGGCGTGCGAGCGCATGCCGCGTGCGGGCGAGACAGTCGGTGGCAGCGGTTTTATCACCAACGCTGGTGGCAAGGGCGCTAACCAGGCCGTCGCTGCTGCGCGCATGGGTGCGCGCACGTGCATGATTGGCGCTGTTGGGCGCGATACCTTTGGCGATGCGCTGGTGGCAGGGC
Source organism: Collinsella sp. AF29-7AC (assembly GCF_003475665.1). Lineage (NCBI taxonomy): Bacteria > Bacillati > Actinomycetota > Coriobacteriia > Coriobacteriales > Coriobacteriaceae > Collinsella > Collinsella sp. AF29-7AC. Next base: position 34,615 of record NZ_QRQX01000019.1, on the reverse strand, counting down.
TCCAGGATGCCGGCGTGGGCGTTGAGTTTGTGGCGCGTCGCGATGACGTGGAGACCGGTACCGCGACTATCATTCGCTGCGAGAGCGACAACCGCATCGTGCTGTCGCCGGGCGCCAACCATGCGCTTGCGGGCGAGGACGTTGCCCGCGCACTGAGGCGCTTGGTGGCCGACGAGCTCGACGGCGATGCCAGCGAGTTTGCCCCGGCTGCCGGAAGCGTCTTTATCGCCCAGGGCGAATGTGACCTTGCAGCGACGGCCGAGGCGCTTGCTTGCGCTCACGAGCTGGGGTTCTATACGGTCTTTAACCCTGCGCCCGCCTGCGATTTGCCGGCAGGAGCGTGGCCTGCGGTCGACTTGGTCTGCCCCAACGAGACCGAGTGCCAGATGCTGACGGGCATTCTGCCCACAGATGATGCGAGTTGCGTCGCCGCGCTCAATGCGCTGCTCGACAAGGGCGCCGGCGCCGCGGTCATCACGCTGGGCGGCGCCGGCTCGGTTACGCTCGGCGATGGCGGTGAGCCGCTGCGCATGCCGGCGCTTTCGAGCGCGGTGGTCGATACGACGGCCGCGGGCGATACGTTTATTGGTGCGCTTGCTGCAGCTCGTCTGGAGGGCCTGCCGCTCTTTGAGTGCATGGCCGCGGGTGCTCGCGCCTCGGCGGTGACGGTGTCGCGCCTGGGCGCTCAGCAATCGATTCCCACGCGTACGGAAGTCGAGCACAAGTTTGGTTTAGACGGTTTGGATGTAGACGGAGAAGCGGAGTAGAACAATGGCAACCAAGAAGCTGATCCTTGATCTGGATATGGGTGTGGATGATGCGATGGCGCTCGCCTATGCCATCGCAAGCCCCGAGGTGGAGCTCGTCGGCATCACCACGTGCTTTGGTAACGTGCGCGTCGAGCAGTCGGCGCACAACTGCTTGGCGGTGCTCGACCTGTTGGGTCGTCCCGAGGTGCCGGTGTACCTGGGCGCCGATCGTCCCATGAAGGCGACCGAACCCTACACGCCGCCGGCGTCCACCACGCTTATCCACGGCAAGAACGGTATTGGCGGCGCAAGCGTGCCCGCTTCGCCGTACGAGCCAGTGGGCGCGACGTCGGCCGATGGCAATGCGGCGGTCGATTACCTGATTGATGCCGCGCGTACCTATGGTCCCGATCTGGTCTACGTTGCGACCGGCCCGCTCACCAATCTGGCGCTTGCCCTGGAGCGCGATGCGGCGGCGATGATGTCCATCGGCCGCGTGGTCGTGATGGGCGGTGCGCTTACCGTGCCCGGCAACGTGAGCGCGGGCGCCGAGGCCAACATGGCGGGCGACCCCGAGGCTGCCGACGCCGTGTTGCGCTCGGGCCGCAAGCTCACCATGGTGGGCTTGGATGTGACGCACCGCGTGGTGCTCACACGTCGCGACGTTGCCGGCTGGACGGGCTCGGGCACTATGGCTGGCTGCGCGTTTGCGAGCATGGTCGAGCACTATATCGGTTCGTACGAAATGAACGCGCCCTACCTGGGCGGCTGCGCGCTGCACGATCCGCTGGCGGTTGCCGTGGCGATTGATCCCACGCTCGTGGGTGCGCTCGGCTGCAATCTTCGTGTCGACCTGCTGGGCGAGTACCGCGGCCGCACTATCTGTGACGAGCACCGTCTGTCCGATCCGGATAAGAGCGCGCTCGTGGCGCTCACCGTGGACGCCCCGCGCTTCCTGTCCGAGTTCAAGGCCCGTATGGCTCGTGTCCTGGGCTAAATGATTTTCACGCCCCATGTAGTCAATTTGGGACGGGCTTTTTTAGCTACCGAGTAAATACGCCCGTTGGGGGAATAGTCGCGTCGCTTCGCTTGACAACAGGCTAAACTAGCTATTAAACATTTACTATTCTGTTTAGATTGAATTTGCGGTCGTTTAGTTGTCGAGTCACGGGGCGGTCAGGCCACGATGCTCCGCCACGACCGTTGCTAGGGGGAACAATGGCCAAAGCAAGTGTTCGCGAGATCAGCCGCATCACCGGTTTTTCGCCCGCAACCGTGTCCAACGCGCTCAACCGCAAGCGCAGCGTGAGCGAGGAGACCGCCAAAGTCATCCTGGAGTGCGCGCAGTCGCTCGGCTATCAGCAGTCGACGCAGCTCGAGAGCATCCAGTTTGTGCTCGCGCGCAAGACGGGCGCCATCCTGGACGAGAGCACCTTCCACCCCGCGGTCATCGAGGGCGTGGAGCGCCAGGCGCGTCGCCACGGCATGAGCACGAGCTTTGTCTCGCTCGACTTTAGCGACCTAGACGCCGTGCGTCCGCAGGTCGAGGGCCTGATTGCCGATCCGGCCGCCGCTATTGTACTAATGGGTACGGAGTTGGGCGAGGAGGACTACGCCCTGTTCGCTAACGCCGCCGCCCACCTGATTGTGCTCGATGGCTGGAGCGACCGCCAGTACTTTGATGCCGTGGTCATTGCCAATACCGATTCGGTGCTGCGTGCCGTGGACTACCTTATCGAGAAAGGTCACAAGCAAATCGGCTATCTGGCGGGCGACCTTCGTATCCGCAACTTTAAGGACCGCGAGCGCGGCTATCGCCAAGCGCTTGAGGATGCGGACCTCGAGGCCAATCCGGCATGGCGCGTCACGCTGGGCACCACGCTCGAGGGCGCTTATCGCGACATGGGCGCGTGGCTCGACAATGCCTCGCACGACGACCTGCCGACGGCTTTCTTTGCCGAGAACGACGTGCTCGCCGTGGGTGCCATGCGCGCGTTCAACGAGCACGGCATTTGCGTGCCCGAGGATGTCTCGATCATCGGCTTTGACGACCTATCTCTGGGCGCTTTTTCCAACCCGCCGCTCACCACGGTGCATGTTCCCAAGCACGAGGTGGGTGAGATCGCGGTGCGCCGCCTGGTGGGCAACATCCGCAATCCCAAGAGCTACACCTGCAAAACGGCCGTGTCGACCTATTTTGTCGAGCGCCAGAGCGTGCGCGAAATCTAGGCGGAGACGGCATTGCCTGCAGCGTGCCAAAGCTCGCTAGGGCAGTTAACATAGTGCCATTCAGAAGAGGATCCTTCGGGGTCCTCTTTTTGTTTCCCTTGTATGTTCAGATTGTTTACATACCGTTTAGGCTGATTTCTCTACCGTCTACGGGTATTTCGCGCTAAACTTCTAAACAGAAGAGTAAAACATTTAGTAAACAGAACAAAACGAAACATGCGTCTGTTTACTGAACATGTGACTAGGGGAGGACGTACATGGATAAGATCAAGCTCGGTTTTGTGCCCACGCGCCGTAGCATCTTTAGCGCGCCGGACGCGATCAAGTATCGCGGCCTTACGGCTGATCGCCTGCGCGAGATCGGCGTCGAGATTGTGGATATCGACGACATCAACGACGAGGGCCTGCTGTTCGACGACAGCCATATCGCGCCTATCGTCGAGAAGTTCCGCGCCGAGGGCGTCGACGGCATCATGCTCTGCCACGCCAACTTTGGTACCGAGTATGTCTGCGCCCGCCTTGCCCGCGAGCTCGGCTTGCCCGTGCTGCTGTGGGGTCCGCGCGACGAGCGCCCCGAGCCCGACGGCACCCGTCTGCGCGATAGCCAGTGCGGCCTGTTCGCCACCGGCAAGGTCCTGCGTCGCTTCCAGGTTCCCTTCACCTACATGACCAACTGCCGTCTGACTGATCCCGAGTTCGAGCGCGGTGTCTGGGACTTTTTGGCCGTGTGCAACGTGGTCAAGACTTTCAAGCACACCCGCATTCTGCAGATGGCCACCCGTCCGTTCGATTTCTGGTCGACCATGTGCAACGAGGGCGAGCTGCTCGAGAAGTTCAACATCCAGCTTTCGCCCATCCCCATGACCGAGCTTGTCCAGGCCGTGCGCGACGCCCAGGCTGACGAGCAGGCCATGGCAACCATGCTCGCCCACATTGGTGACAGCTTTGAGATCTGCATCCCCGAAGACAAGGTTCCTGCGGTCGCAGGACTCGCCATTGCCATGAAGCGCCTGGTCGAGAAGTACGGCTGCAACGCCGGCGCCATCCAGTGCTGGAACGCCCTGCAGGACGAGTTGGGCATTATGCCCTGCGCCGCCAACGCAATCCTCAACGAGATGGGCATCCCCATCGTCTGCGAGACCGACATCCATGGCGCTATCACCGCGCTGATGGTCGAGGCCGCCGACCTGGGCCGTCACCGCGGCATGTTCGCCGACTGGACCGTGCGTCATCCCGATAACGAGAACGGCGAGCTGCTGCAGCACTGCGGCCCCTGGCCCTGCAGCTGCGCGGCCGTCAAGCCCAAGCTCACCTATCCGCTGGCCTTCGATCACCCCGGCGCGCTGACGGCCGAGGCCAAGCACGGCGACCTCACCCTTGCCCGCTTTGACGGCGACAACGGCGAGTACTCGCTGCTGCTGGGCAACGCCCGCGGCATCGACGGCCCGGCCGGCATGGGCACCTACCTGTGGGTCGAGGTCGACAACCTCAAGCGCCTCGAGGCCAAGATCGTCGAGGGTCCCTACATCCACCACTGCGTCGCCATTCACGCCAACGTGGTGCCGGTGCTCTACGAGGCGTGCAAGTACATCGGCATTGTCCCCGACCTGTACGACCCCATCGAAGAAGACGTCAAAGCTTACCTGCGAGGAGAGTAGAAATGGCAACTATCGAAGAGCTTGAGTCCCTGCGTTGGGACCTTCGACGCGATTGCGTCGATATCATCATGGCTGGCGCTGGCGGGCACATCGGCGGCGACATGTCGGTCATCGATGCGCTGATGACCCTCTATGCCAACCACCTCAACATTTCTCCCGAGACCGTCGACGATCCCAACCGCGATCGCTTCGTACTCTCCAAGGGCCACGCCATGGAGGCCTACTACGCGGTGCTCTGCCACGAGGGCTATCTGGACCTCGACGACGTCAAGGCCCGCTTCTCTAAGTTCGGCAGCCCCTACATCGGCCACCCCAACAACAAGCTCAAGGGCATCGAGATGAACTCGGGCTCGCTGGGTCATGGCCTGCCCGTGGCCGTCGGGATGGCGCTTGCCGGCAAGATGGATGGCCGCGACTACCGCGTCTACACCATCATGGGCGACGGCGAGCTTGCCGAGGGCTCGGTCTGGGAGGGCGCCATGAGCGGCGGCAACTACCAGCTCGATAACCTGTGCGCGCTCGTGGACCGCAACCGCCTGCAGATCAGCGGCAGCACCGAGGACGTCATGAAGCAGGACTCGCAGGAGGAGCGCTGGGCCGCCTTCGGTTGGAACGTGCTGTCCATTCCGGGCAACGACGTCCAGGCCATCGACGCCGCGCTGACGCTGGCCGCCGAGACCAAGGGTAAGCCCACGGTCATCATCCTCAACACGGTGAAGGGCTACGGCTCGCCGGTTATGGAGGACAAGGCCGCCTGGCATCATCACCTGCCCAACGATGAGGAATATGTCCAGATCATCGCCGATTTCGCTGCCCATAAGGAGGCTATCAATGGCTAACAAGATCGCCAACCGCAAGGCTATCTGCGACACGCTGCTCGAGGCCGCCGCAACCGATAAAGACATCGTCGTCCTGTGCTCCGACTCCCGCGGCTCCGCATCGCTCACGCCGTTCTTCGATCAGTATCCCCAGCAGTCCATTGAGGTCGGCATCGCCGAGCAGGACCTGGTGAGTATCGCCGCCGGTATGGCCTCGTGCGGCAAGAAGGCCTGGGCCGCCTCGCCGGCGTCCTTTGTGACCACGCGCTCGTATGAGCAGTGCAAGGTCGACGTTTCGTACTCCAACACCAACGTCAAGCTCATCGGCATCTCGGGCGGCGTGTCCTACGGCGCCTTAGGCATGAGCCATCACTCCGCGCAGGATATCGCCGCCATGAGCGCGATTCCCAACATGCGCGTGTATCTGCCGAGCGATCGATTCCAGACCGCCGAGCTCGTGCGTGCCCTGGTCGCCGACAACAAGCCGGCCTACATCCGCGTGGGCCGCAACCCGGTGGAGGACGTGTACACCGAGGACGAGTGCCCGTTCCAGATGGATCGCGCCACTTGGGTGCGTCGCGGCGCCGATGTGACGATTGTCGCCACCGGCGAGATGGTCCGCCATGCCGTGGACGCCGCCGATCTGCTGGCCGAGCAGGGCATCTCGGCAACGGTACTCGACATGTATTGCGTCAAGCCGCTCGATGCTGAGGCTGTGATCGAGGCCGCCGGTGCCACGCGCGCCGTCGTGACCGTCGAGGAGCACAGCCCCTTCGGCGGCCTGGGTTCCATGGTCGCGCAGGTCGTGGGCGAGCATTGCCCGTGTCCGGTCAAGTGCCTCTCCCTGCCCGATGCGCCGGTCATCACCGGCACGAGCCCCGAGGTCTTTGCGCACTACGGCCTGACGGGCGAGGGAATCGCCAAGACGGTCGCCGAGGTCCTTCCCGCAGAGTAATTGGTGCATCGGGGACAGGTTTGCACCAATCCTTTTAGGTTGAATTCTGAGCAGGCCGGCTGCGCTCTCATGAGCCGGTCGGCCACTCGCTCCTTGTCCGTCGGGTTTTAGTTTTGAATCGACGGGGGAGACAGGAGAGTACATGAGCAAATACATCATCGGAATCGATCAGTCCACACAGGGTACTAAGGCGCTGCTGGTGGACGAGGGCGGCCATCTGATCCATCGCGCCGACCGCTCACATCGCCAGATTGTCAACGAGGCCGGCTGGGTGAGCCACGACCCGGCCGAGATCGCCGCCAACGTGCTGGCTGTGGCACGCACCGTGGTGGAGGAGACCGGGGTCGATCCGGCAGACATCGCCGGCGTTGGCATTTCCAACCAGCGCGAGACCACCGTTGCCTGGAGCCGCACGACGGGCGAGCCGCTGTGCGATGCCGTGGTGTGGCAGTGCGCCCGCGCCCGCGAGCTGTGCGACGAGCTGGCTGCGCGCGAAGGCGTGGCCGAGCTGGTGCGTGACACGACGGGTCTGGTGCTCTCGCCCTACTATCCGGCGGGCAAGATGGCCTGGATCCTCGCGAACGTTCCCGCGGCTGCCGAGGCCGCGGCGGCGGGCGAGCTGTGCCTGGGCACCATCGATGCCTGGGTGGTCTGGACGCTCACGGGTGGCGCGGAGTTCCGCTGCGACTGGTCCAATGCCAGCCGCACGCAGCTTTTTGACCTGCGCCGTGGCTGCTGGAGCGAGCCGGTGTGCGAGGCCTTTGGTGTCAATCCGGCGTGCCTGCCGCAGGTGACCGATTCCGATGGCCTGTTCGGTACAACGGACCTGGGCGGCTTTTTGCCGGCGCCCGTGCCCATTCACGGTGTGCTCGGCGACAGCCATGCCGCCTTGTTTGCCCAGGGCTGCCACAGCCGCGGCATGGCCAAGGCGACCTATGGCACCGGCAGCTCGGTCATGATGAACGTCGGCGTCGAGTTCGTTGCCAGCTCGCACGGGCTTTCGAGCTCGCTTGCGTGGCGTATGGACGGCGTGACCGAGTATGTGCTCGAGGGCAACGTGAGCTACGCCGGCGCCGTCAAGACGTGGCTGCGCGACGACCTGGAGCTCATCAACAATCCCGAGGAAGTCACCGACCTGTGCTACGCCGCCAATCCGGCGAGCCGTGTCTACCTTGTGCCGGCGTTCACTGGCCTGGGCGCGCCGCACTGGGCGAGCGATGCCGAGGGCTGCGTCTTTGGCATGACGCGCACCACGGGCCGTGCGGAGTTCGTAAAGGCCGCCGATGAGTCGATCGCCTATCAGATCTTCGACGTCATCGATGCGATGGTCGAGGATTCGGGTGCGGCGCTGGCCGAGCTTCGTGTTGACGGCGGTCCCACGCGCGACGCGTACCTGATGCAGTTTGAGAGCGACCTGGTCGGCTCGCCCATCCGCATTGCGAGCAACGACGAGATGAGCGGCCTGGGTGCGGCCTGGGCCTGCGGCATTGCGCTGGGCATGTACACGCGCGATGTCGTCGACGTCTACGGCGCCCGCGACATCGTGGAGCCTGCCATGCCTGCCGACGTGCGAGCCAAAAAGATCGCCGGCTGGCGCCATGCCGTCGACGCGACCATCGCCTACACTGCCTAGGCGGCTGCGCGGCGCCCGCAGGCTATTCCCGGGTAGCTCATTTGGGACGGGGCTTTTTTGACTGGTATGATTGGTGCGATCATTCGAACCAGCTAAAAGAGCCCCGTCCTAAATTGACTACCGAGAGGAACTGCCATGGAGCGTATCGCGAGTTTTTCCGTTGACCATCTGCTGCTCGAGCCCGGCGTGTATGTGAGCCGCATCGACCGCGATCCGGCGACCGGCGCCGCCGTCACCACCTTTGATCTGCGCCTGACCACGCCCAACAAGGAGCCGGTCATGAACACGGCCGAGTGCCACACCATCGAGCACCTGGGCGCGACGTTCCTTCGCAACCATGCCGAGTGGTCGAGCCGCATTGTCTACTTTGGTCCCATGGGCTGCCGCACGGGCTTTTACCTCGTCGTGTTTGGCGAGGTGACGAGCGAGGAGATCCTGCCGCTCGTGCGTGAGCTGTTCGAGTTTGTCGCCGGCTTTGAGGGCGATGTCCCCGGTGCCGCTCCCGAGGAGTGCGGTAACTATCTGGACCAGAACCTCCCCATGGCAAACTGGCTCGCGCGTCGCTATCTCGACCGCGACCTGGCCGATATCGATGAGAAGCACCTGCATTATCAGCAGGCGTAAGGGCTTTATCGCCCAAAGCGCGCGCATTGGGCGCCTTCGCTTATGCGGGGGCGCCTTTTTGTTGAGTGGTCGGGACGAGCGTTCAAAATCGCTCATGTTTGTTCTAGAATGTTCGTATAGTCACATTTACGAACAGGAGCGAACATGCACATCTATTCTGTCAACGATCCCGAGTTCAAATCCTATGGCAACGTTTGGGATGACGTTCCGTCCGAGCTCACGTTGCTCGTGCTCGAGGCGCTCTCTGCCACGCCCATCCCCGAAGGCAGCAAGTACGTAGCAAGCGCGCCGGAGCTCGAGAGCGTCAAGGGTGCCGATAAACTGGGCTTTCTCATGTTTGGCGGCCGCCCCTTCCAGCTCGGCTGGTGCAACGGCCACAACACGCAGCTCAACTGCCTGGAGTATCACCGCGCCAGCGAGTTTAACCTGGGCGCCCGCGACTTTATCCTGCTCGTGGCGCATCGCTGGGAGATTGAGGGCGGCAAGCTCGACACCGCGTGCGTCAAGGCGTTCCGCGTGCCGGCGGGTACGGTCGTCGAAGTCTTCAACACCACGCTCCACTACACGCCCTGCATGGTCGACGACGGCGGCTTCCAGGTGATGGTGGCGCTGCCGGCGGGCACCAATGGCCCGCGCCCCGAGGCCGCAGCCGACATGCCTGCCGCCGGTGACAGCTACTGCTACTGGAAGGCCGACAAGTGGGTTCTCTGCCACGCAGATAGTCCCAAGGCTGCCGAGGGCGGCTACGTGGGCCTCGTCGGCAAGAACCTCGACATCGCCTGTGACTAGCATCTTCCGTCTCGATTTGTAACATCTAGCGGGCTAAATCGTCTCTACCTGTTACAGATTTAGACAAACTGCGGGGGGGCTGCCCGAAAATCTCGATCTGTAACACCAAGCCCGGTTTTGGCTGCCTACCTGTTACAGATCGAGACAAACCGTCCCCAACCACCACAAAGGTGCCTGTCCCCTTTGTGGTGGTTTGGGGCGGCGGTATCAGAAAGTGTCAGGCAGGGGCGGCTGCCGGGCCGCCGTGTGCGAAAAGAAGTGTCGGCCTGCGTCGTTGCCGTTGAGTAGCGCGCTGCTTACGGGGATACTGAAACCACGACAAACAGCGTGTGAAAGGATTGATGCATGGCTTTCCGTAAAGACTTCCTGTGGGGCGGCGCGACGGCTGCCAACCAGTGCGAGGGCGCTTACGACGTGGATGGCCGCGGCCTGGCCAACGTGGACGTGGCGCCGCACGGCCCCGAGCGCTATGCGGTGGTCTCCGGCCAGCGCAAGATGCTCGACTTCGAGGACGGCTATTACTACCCCGCGCAGACCGGCATCGATTTCTATCACCACTACAAGGAGGACATCGCCCTCTTTGCCGAGATGGGCTTTAAGACCTTCCGCATGAGCCTGGCCTGGACCCGCATCTTCCCCAACGGCGACGAGACTGAGCCCAACGAGGCCGGCCTGGCCTTCTACGAGGACGTGTTCCGCGAGTGTCAGGCGCACGGCATTGAGCCGCTCGTGACCATCACGCACTTCGACTGCCCGATTCACCTCATCAAGGAGTACGGCGGCTGGCGCAACCGCAAGCTCATCGACTTCTACAAGAACCTCGCGACCACGATCTTCACCCGCTACAAGGGCCTGGTAAAGTACTGGCTTACCTTCAACGAGATCAATATGATCTTGCACCTGCCGTTTATGGGTGCCGGTCTGGTCTTTGAGGAGGGCGAGAACAAGGAGGCCGTCGAGTACCTGGCCGCCCACAACGAGCTCGTCGCCAGCGCTTGGGCAACCAAGATCGCTCACGAGATCGACCCTGAGGTCAAGATCGGTTGCATGCTTGCCGCAGGTAGCTACTACCCCTACAGCTGCCGTCCGGGCGATGTGCGCCAAGCGCAGATTGACAACCAGAGCAACTATTTCTTCGTCGACGTTCAGAGCCGCGGCTACTACCCGGCCTATGCCGTCAAGAAGCTCGAGCGTTTGGGCATCGATGTGGGCATGACGGATGAGGACCGCGAGATCCTGGCCGCCAACACCGTCGACTTCATCAGCTTTAGCTATTACAGCACCCGTTGCTCCGCCGGTGCCGATAACCCCGATGTCGAGCGCACCCAGGGCAACGCCTTCGCCGGCGCCAAGAACCCCTACCTGCAGGAGAGCCAGTGGGGCTGGGCCATCGATCCGCTGGGCTTCCGCATCACCCTCAACGACCTGTACGACCGTTATCAGAAGCCGCTGTTTGTGGTCGAGAACGGCCTGGGCGCCAAGGATGTTGTCGAGGAGGATGGCTCCATCAACGACGACTACCGTATCGACTACCTGCGCCAGCATATCGCCGCGATGCGCGATGCGGTGACCGAGGACGGCGTTGACCTGCTGGGCTACACCACCTGGGGCCCAATCGACCTGGTGTCTGCCGGCACGGGCGAGATGTCCAAGCGCTACGGCTTTATCTATGTCGACCGCGATGATGCGGGCAACGGCACCCTCAAGCGTTCCAAAAAGAAGAGCTTCGACTGGTACAAACACGTCATCGAGACGAACGGCGAGGACCTGGCCTAAGGCTTCCCAACAACCATAGCCTCCTAACCAAAACGCCCGGCGAGCAGTTAATGCCCGCCAGGCGTTTTGTTAAAAGAAGTGAAAGCACTCATTGGGGACGTACTTAAATGAGTGCCCGCAGAATGAGAGTGGATAATCTCCCGTTTTTAGCCTGTTTGTGGGCTCAAAGTGGGAGATTATCCACTCTCGCCATTTGGGCGTCCAAAAATCCTCGCTCGTTTTGTCTTAGTCATTGGGGACGTTCTTAAACGACTAGTCGCTGGCGACGTCCCTCGCCGTCGGCGGATTTTGGGACATGTGGCCCGCTTTTTGGGCCCGCCTGTCGGTACACTAAAAGCACTATGGGTACCCGCGAGCGACATATCGGCCACGCGACCGCCCGATCCGCGCCCGTGGCGGATCTTAGGGGCGGCAGGCTCTTCGCCATGCCGCGATTCCTTGTTGGCATATCGCATGGCGTGTATCGCCACCGCGTCTTTGTTATCGCCGGCGCCATTACCGCGCTGTTCCTTATGCTTTTGGCAGTCTTGCCGGCACTGTTCGCCTCCGACCCCAAGCTTTCCAACACCGTGCCCGCCTATAGCGAGGTGTCCGAAGAGGTCGTGGATGCGCTCGTCCACTCGAGCTCTCTCCCGCTGCTTGTCGCCGCAATTGCATTTTCAATCTGGGGTGTGTTGGCGTACCTACGCTGCTTGGACTACGTCTTGCGCCGCCGCCTTGTTGCCATCGCCGCCATTTGTGCCCTGTGGATGATCGAGGTCATCCTCAAATATAAGTCGTTCACGCCGTTCTATGCCACCGTGCTGTGGTACCTGTACTACGTGCCCATGACGCTCATTCCGCTGATCTACCAGCTGTGCGGTCTGCGCCTCGCGGGTTTGGAACAGCATCGTATGGGGCGTCGGTACCGCACCGTTTTGTGGGTCATGGCTGTCCTGCTTATCGGCTTTGTGCTTACTAACGATGTTCATCAGCAGGTCTTCCATTTCGATCGATCGAGTGGAACCTGGAGCAACGATTACACATATGGTTGGGGCTACGGTACCGTTCTGGTATGGACAGCCTTTAACTTCGTTGCCTTTTTTATCTTGGTAGGACGGTCCTCGTCTTTTCGTATTCAGCGTTTCTCGGGCACGGCCGCGCTTGTCCTATTGGGCGGCGCGTTCTTTGCCATTTCATATGCGCTGCGTGTGCCCTGGGCATGGAGGCTTAATTTTTCACTTGTCTACTGCGTCCTGTGCGTGGTGGCGATGGAAATCTGTCTCGATTGCGGTGTCATTCCGTCGTATCACGACATCGCCGGCATCTTCGACACCTTGCCGCTCGACCTCAAAGTTCTAACGCGCGACCTGCAGGAAGTCTATGCCACGCCGGCGTCAAAGCCAATGCCGGTAGGCGTGCGCGAGGAGTTGCGGACCCAGGAACACGGGCACGCTCACGCCTTTGCCGTGGCGTCCGATCCCGATGTAATGTATCGCGCCTTTCCACTGCTGGGCGGATCGGCCCTGCTTGCCCAAGACGTGTCGGAGCTCAACGAGCTTAACCGTGAACTGGCACATCGTCGCATGGAGCTGCAGCGCCAAAATGAGCTGCTCACGGCCGACTACGATCTTAAGACGCATCTGGCAGATCAAGAGGCCGAGACCTTGCTGGTCCAAGACGTGGACCAGGCGCTTGCCCGCGCGTTCGAAGAGATGTACGACCTGCTGAGCTCGCTGCCACCGTTGACCGACGAGGCGTCTTCACACGAGCGTTACCGCATGCTGCAGCGCGCCAAGATGCTCGTCGCCTATTGCAAGCGCAAAGGGTCGCTCACGTTGGCGCAGCACGGGGAGAGCGGTTTTGATCGCGACCGCATTCAACTCATTGCCAACGAGCTCGCAAGCGACCTGCGCACCATCGATGTCGATTGCGCCTCGATTATCGCCATACGACGCCCGATGCACGCCAGTACGGTAAGCGCCCTGTACGACTGCGTGTATGACTTTGCGTTTTTTGCCTACACCACCGACCATCCGGCGCTTATGTATCACTTGGGCGACCATGACCGGTGCAGTGTCGAGCTGCGCGCCACGCTATTTTCCAACGATGATGAAGATCTTTCGCAGACGCCCGCTGCGCAAGAGCTCGAAAGCGCTCTGCAAGGGCGCAACGTGGCATACCGCCTTGAGGGCGAGCCCGGCCAGCTGCGTATGATCGTCTTGATGCCGAGGGCGGGTGAGTGACGATGCAGATTTCGTTCATCCTTCCCCAAATCGTTGCGCTCGATGTTGTCTTTGCCCTGGCTGCGTGTCTGCAGATGATCCACGTCCCGCTCATCGCATCGCGCCGCTCGTCCTATAACCGTAAGGTGATTTGCGCCTACGAGACGAGCCTTGTGCTTCACCTGATGATTTCGGCGCTCATCTTATTCGCGTCGTCTGGCTCGTATCTGGTGGCGCCGCTTGACGTTTGCGCCAGGGCAATGGGCGGAGTGCTGTGGCTCAATGCCGCGATCTTTGCCTATGGCGTGGTCCTTATGGTGCACTATCGTCGCCCTGTCATGCTGGCCGAGCTGCTGCTTGTTGGCGCCGTGACACCGCCGGTGGTTTTTGCCATGGGCTCGGTGTGGGCCGTTGTCCTTATCGCAGAGGGAGCGTTCTTCCTGTTCCGTTCCGTCGCGGCGCTCTTGATGGACGTCCGTAACCGCCAGGAGGATATCACCGCGTTCTCGACGATCGAAACCATCAACGTGATTCCCGTGGGCATCCTGTATCTGGACTCGAGGGGCCGTCCACTGCTCATGAACCGCTGCATGCGTAAAAACCTGGTGGAGCTTCATATGCCCACCGACCTAGGCGATATGAGCGGTACATGGAACGACCTGCGCAAGCTCAGCATGCAAATGCCCGAAGGCGGTAAGAACCGCGTGCGGATCAACCTGGACCGCTTTGGTGAGGCGCGTGCGGTGGTCGAGGTTTCTCCCGCCGAGATTCGCCTGTTTGTGTGCGATGGCGTTATGGTCTCGGGCCGTTCGTTCGAGCGCATAATCGGTCTGGATGTGACAGAGTATGCGCATGCGCATGACCGCCTGGCGCAGGCCAACCACCTGCTTGAGCTTGCGGGCCAAGAGCTCCAGGCCCAGATCGAAGAAGTCAAAAAGGTTGCTGACAATGCGGCCTATCTGCGTATGCGCGCTCGCGTGCACGACGTGATCGGGCAGCGTCTGTCCATCCTCCATCGCTATTTGGAGGAGGGGCGCTTGGACGACGAGTCGCTCGAGCAGATCGACCCGCTGCTGCGCTCAATCGCTGCCGATCTGCGCAGCGGGGGCGACACCGAACCGGCAGAGCAACTGGGCGATATCGTCCATGCTTTTGGCCTGGTGAGCGTGCAGATCGATGTTGAGGGTGCGCTGCCTGAGGACGCGCGTGTCGCCGCTGCCTTTTTGCAGATTATCCGCGAGGCCTCGACCAACGCCACCAAGCATGCGCAGGCGCATCGGGTCCATGTGCGCTTGTGGCAGGAGAGGACGGATGCTGACGCCGTCGCGCACATGACGATTTCTAACGACGGGTCCCCGGCCCCCGTATCGTATCGCGAGGGAACGGGAATCCCAGGTATGAGGCATGTCGCGCAAGATCTGGGTGGCAGACTAGAGGTCCACGCCACCCCGCCCTTTACGCTTACGGTATCCATTCCGCTTAACGCCAACGACACGTCCCAAAGGAGAAACTCATGATCCGCGTGTTAATTGTCGAAGATCAGGCCATCCTGCGCGAGAGCCTGGCGCGCTCCGTTGGCGACCAGCCCGATATGACCGTCGTTGCCGCGATCGCCGATGCCTCCGAGGCCTTGGGTGTCGCGCTCAAGGAGCGCCCGGACATGATACTGATGGACGTGTGCACCGAACACGATTCAAACGGCATCGTGGCGGCGGCACGCATCAAGGAGCAGCTGCCCGAGTGTCGCATCATTATCATGACAGGCATGCCCGAGATCACCTTTGTCGATCAGGCCCGCGAGGCGGGCGTCGATAGCTTTGTGTACAAGAACGTCGGTATCGACGAGCTGTTCGCCGTGATGCGCTCCACGTTGGCTGGCTACTGCACGTTTCCCAAGCCGCCCGAGAGCATTTTTTCGGGTACAGCAGCCCTCGACGATGTCGAGCTATCGATTTTGCGCCTTGCCTGCGAGGGCAAAAGTCGTCGCGAGATCGCGGCCGAGCTGTTTATGAGCGAGGGCACCATCAAGCGCCGCATCTCGGAGATCCTGAGCAAGACCGGCTACGACAACATCATGCGCCTGGCCGTGCATGCGGTGACCGAGGGTAGCATCGTTCCCAACATGGAGCGCCCGTAATCGACGCGCTCACCCGTGTTCCGGCACCGCAAGGATAGGCCGCCCACCGTTTCGCATCTAAAAACGGCGGGCGGCCTGCTTGTATGGGCAGTGCTGTCGGCATAAAGCGACGGGGCCGCAGGATCATCTCCTGCGGCCCCGTCTGGTGTGCGCGGATGTGTCCGCCAATCCGCGGCTGATGTTACGTGCCGCTACGCGATGGTTGCGCTGTAGGAGGCGACGTCCTCGTAGGAATCGGTCAGGTAGGCGTCGATGCCGATGGTCGTGTTGACCAGGTCGTCAAGGCTGTCAAGCTCGCCGCTCGAGAACGTGAATTCCTCGGTGGCGTTGGTGCCGGGCATCAGGTGAGCCGAGAACCAGGGTTCCTTCATGGTGCCGTTGACGTTGGTCTTGCCGCTGGGGGCGTAGAAGGTCAGGTCCTTGTCGCTCTTGTTGGTGATGTTGACGACAAAACCGATGTCGTCCCACTCGTCCTTGAACTTCTCGGTGATGGTGATGGTGCACAGGTCGTCATCGGCAACGGTGACGGCGGGGGAGATTTCAATCTTCTGGACGTCGTCGTCTTCGACGGCCTCGTCGATCTCTTCTTCCTTCTCGGCCGCCTCGCGATCCTTCTTCACCGTGCCGGACAGGTCCTTGTCGGACTTGGTAAAGACAAGATTGCCGTCATCCTCTTCGAGGATGAGCTTGCCGTCCTTGAGCTTCATGTCATGCGACTCGTCTTCGGCGGTGATGGTTACGGTGGTGGCGTCCTTTGCCTCCCATTTAAGGTCGACGACTTCAAGGAACAGGTCGAGGGCACCTGTACCGTCCTCATCGAGAATCAGGACGCAGTGCACACCCCAATCCTCGAGCATCTTCATGTACTCATCGGTCAGTTCTTCGCCCTCCAGGGTTCCACCCGAGAGTTCCCAGCTGCCGACGAAGTTTGCCTTGGGGTCTTTGCCGCCGCCGCTGCAGCCCGTCAGGGCAAAGGCGAGCGCAAGGACGCATGTCAGAAATGCGAGTACGGACTTTTTGAACGTTGTCTTCATGGTGTCCTCCTTTATCGAACGAAACCCATAGAAGCAAATGCGGGGGTGGCGGATCCCCCGCCAATTACCAGATAGAGGGGCTAGGGCCTGGGCGTTCCGCAGTTGCTGCAGAACTTGCCGCCGTTTTCGCTGCCGCAGTTGGGGCAGAACCACTTGGCCGGTGCCGGGGCGGGTGCGGGACTGCCGCACTCGGAGCAGAACTTGCCGGTGTTGGTGGCGCCGCAGCTGCAGGTCCATGTGCCGGCCGCGGGGGCAGCGGCAGGAGCCGGTGCGGGAGCGGGTGCCGGAGCCGGCTGCGGGGCGGCCTGCTGCTGTGCCTGGCCGGCGGCGAACAGCTGGCTGGCGTTCATGCCGCCCATGCCACCTGCCATGCCCATGCCCATAAAGCCTGCCATCGCGCCGTTGGGATTGGCGGCTGCCGCGCGCATTGCGTCGCTCTGGGCGCTGGCAATGTTGGCTGCCGCCATAGTGGGATCGCGCATGACGGCGGCTTTCTGCAGGTCCTTGATCATCTGCTCGTCCTCTTGCGAGGCAGCGATGGAGTTGACGCCAAAGCTCACGATCTCGACGCCGCGCAGGTCACGCCAGTCGGCAGAGAGGACCTCGTTGAGCGCGCGGGCGAGCTCGGTGGTGTGGCCGGGGATGGCGCTGTAGCGGATGCCCATTTCCGAGATCTTGGCAAAGGCGGGCTGCAGGGCGGTGAGCAGCTCGGACTTAAGCTGGCTGTCGATCTTGTCGCGCGTGTAGCTATCGGTCACGTTGCCGCACACGTTGGTGTAGAACAGCAGCGGGTTGGTGATGCGGTACGAGTACTCGCCGTTGCAGCGCACGGAGATGTCAACGTCCAGGCCAATGTTGTTATCGACCACGCGGAAGGGCACGGGCGAGGCGGTGCCGTACTTGTTGCCGATGATCTCCTTGGTGTTGATGAAGTAGACGCGCTGGTCCTTGCCCGCGTCGCCGCCAAAGGTAAAGCGGCTGCCGATATTGGCGAAGGTCTCCTTGATGGAATCGCCCAGGTTGCCGCTAAAGACGCTCGGCTCGCTGCCGGTATCGAAGACGAACTCACCGGGCTCCAGTGCGACTTCGATGATCTTGCCGTTTTGCACCACGAGCATGCCCTGGCCGTCGTTGACGGCGATGACGGAGCCGTTGGAGATGACGTTGTCCTCGCCGCGCGTGTTGGAGCTGCGGCCACCGGTGCGTTTGCTGCCCTTGCAGGCCAAGACGTCAGCAGGCATCGATTCGCAGTAGATAAATTCCTTCCACTGGTCGGCCATGACGCCGCCGGCAGCTCCCAATCCAGCTTTCAAGAGTCCCATGGTGATCTTCCTTTCTCGTCAAAGGCCGGGTGGTATTGGTTGGATTGCTTAGTCGTCCTTGTCGTCTTTCATGACAACGGTGGTCTCGGTGTGGCTGAAGGTGTCGTGCTTCTCGGTCAGGTCGAGCTCGCCGCAGTACTCGTCGGCGTGGGTGGCCTCGTTGGCCGTCTTGAGCTGGCCTACCAGTAGCACGTCTCCGATAATCACGATGATCAGCGGCGCGATGATGTTGATGAGGATGCCCTCGATATCAAAGGCGAGGTAATCCGGATCGAAGGCGTTCTCGCCCATAAAGAGAATCTGGGAGAGGACAAATCCGATCACAAAGAACAGCACCGAGGCGATGGCGAGCTTGGGCTTGGAGCAGGGGAGCTCGCCGACCAAGCGGCCGGTCTGGCCGTTCATGGCAAACAGGTAGCTCTTGCCGTTCCACGAGGTGGAGAGCATCCAGACGGGGAACAGGGCGTAGTCGCTGTCTTCCCAGGTGTAGTCGAGCTGCTTGCTTTCGACCGTGGCATCGTCGTATTCGTCGACGACAGTCTCGCGCAGGGCCGAGATCGTACTTTCTTCCATACGGCGCTCGGCGCGCGCCTTGCAGGTCTCGCAGTCCTCGTCGTAACGGTTGGCGATGTAGCCGGGCATATATGCGACCGAGAACGGACGCAGCGCGTCGTAGTCAAACGGCTCGATGGCGTCCATGTGGCCGTCGGGCATCTTGGACGATCCGTCGACGGGCACGCGCTTAAACGAGATGGCTCCCTTGCGGTAGGCATCGTAGTGGTCGGTGGTCGTGACGGTGCGGTCGGATTCCTCGGTCACGGTCTCGTTGGTCGCGTCAAAATACACTTCGCCGTCAACGCGGGCGCCGTAGAGCCAAAACGGCACGTAGACACCTTGGACCTCGTCGATGTGGTTGCCGGTGACAAAGCTCTTGGGCAGCAAGATCTTGCCCTTGTAGTGTTCCTTGAGTGCGGCCGTGACGTCGTCGCGCCCGAGCTTAAACGGGATCACCAGGTCGGGCGAGAAGTCGCCAGAGAGCTGGCCGGGCGCCACGGCGGAGTTGCCGCAGTACGGGCAGGTGGTGACGGCGACAGTGCCGTCGGACACGAGCTCGGCGCCGCACGACGAGCAGATGTAGCCGGCGTTTTGGGCGAGCTCCTGCACGGCATCGTCGGCGACGGACTTGGGCGTTGCGGCTGCCGCATCGGCTTTGGCGTCGGCCTTGTCCTGGCGCTCGCGATAGAGGACTTCGACTTCTTCGACTTCAAAGCGTGAGTCACAGTAGTCGCAGACAAGCTTTTGCTCGGCGCTTGCAAAATGCAGGGGGGCACCGCAGGCAGGGCACTGATAGTTAACGCTCTCGAAGGCCATGATCGGTCCTTTCCGTGCCGGAGGCTATGCGCCGATGGCGCCGCCGCAGTATTCGCAGCGCCCACTGGCATCGGGAATGGTGGTGGCTCCGCAGAAGGGGCAGGTCACCGCGGTCTTGGGGGCCTTGGCGGCCACGACGCTGTCGCGCGTCTCCTTGCGCAGCTGCACCAGCGCGTCGCGCACCTCGGTTGCCTGGCGCTTGGCCTCGCGGTATTCGATGGAGCCGCGCTGATCGATGGTGGAGTCGTTCACGCGCAGGTCGATCTCGGTAAAGTACGGCGTGTTGACGTGGATGGTCAGATTAAAGTCGTAATCCAGGTCGTAGCGCGGCGGGTTGTAGCTCTCGCGCTCGCCGTCCTTAGTCTCGCGATAGATTTCGGTGCGATGCTCGTCGATATCCATATCGCAGCCGAGTACCTGCGAGAACTCGATGATGTCGGGATTGGCGTCGCGCCAGCGGCTCTGCGAGGTGATGATCAGCAGGCCCGCGTCCTCATCGAGCATAATATTGGTGCGCCCGGCAGAAAGCGTGCGCGTGGGGTTGAACGACGCCAGGCGCTCGGCATTGGCCTCGCGGTAGGCGAGCTGCTCGCGGATATCGTCCGCGGTGCTGGAGCGATAGCCGTGAAAGTAGGGGGAGAGCTTGCCGGCGCACTCTTTGCACAGGTAGCCTTCATTGATTTTTGTCTTACCTAGAAGTCCCAGCTCGGTACCGCAAATCGCGCACTCTTTCTTCTCGAACATCTTGTCAAAGAAGCCCATGGCTGCCTCCCATCAACTGGTAGCGTGTGTCACTTTTGATGATGGGGGAGTGCGCGATCTTTCACGATACCCAGACGGCTCAACGAGTCTCCACAACTGGGACACATGGCCCATTTTTCCTACTCATTGGGGACGTACTTAAATGAGTGAAACTACTCATTTAAGTACGTCCCCAATGAGTGCCACAGAATGAGAGTGGATAATCTCCCGTTTTTGGCCTGTGTGCAGGCTCAAAGTGGGAGATTATCCACTCTCGTTGTTTGGGTGTCCAAAAATCCTCGCTCGTTTGGCGCCTGGGGACACTCTTTGTCGAATGTGGGCGTTGCCCTTGCTACGCCACGGTCACGGCGACCTGGGCGTAGCGGGTACAGGGGCGCTCGGCGCGCGTCTGGACGGTGAGGGTGAGCACGAAGCGGTCGCCGGGTCGTGCGTCGGCGGGCACGATGAAAGCGGTGTCTACCGTGCATTCTTGCCACATCGACAGATCCTGGACGCCTGCATAGCTCGATGGGTCTACGGCCACATCCCAATGTGCATCGAAGCCCTTGCCGTCGGGGTCGACGATGGTCGCTGTAAGGTTGACGCGCTCGCCGGCTGTGGCGCTGCGGTCGGCAGTGACCTCGACAACATGCGCCGGATGCGAGCAGATGGCCGGATCATGGGCACACCATTGCGCGCGGGCGGCAAAGTCTTCCTGATAGGCACGCAGGTAGGGATTGAGATTGTCGTCTGCGGGCGTGCTGATGGAGGCAAAATCGGCGGGCGCCTTCGCATCGGGGTGTCCATCAAGAAACATGCGGCCGAGTAGCGTATCGAAGTCGCGGTCGTCAATACCGCGCAGGCCAAACGGCAGCAGCGGAATATAGGTCATGCTGTCGCCTTCGGCCATAAAATCGCCGCGCTCAAACTGCACCGCGGGCATGCCTTCCAGGCCCCAATCCAGACGGGCATGCTTGCCAAACTGAAAGCGCTCGGGCTCGTTTTCGTAGACCTTACCATCGCCATAGAGCATATAGCGTGCCATGAGGGGTCCGTTGCCCTGCGTGAGGTTCTGCGCAGGCCAAGGAGCCTTAAACAGCGGCAGCGTATCGGGCTGAGCTGTTTTGGCGTCGAAATAGTTGCCATACATATAGGGCGTACGCCAAAAGATGAGCTCGGGAAAGAGCTCGCGCCCATGGTCGAGCCACGAGTTATCCTGCCCCACGCCATCGGCAACGCCCATCACGCGCACCTTCTGATAGACCCGCTGCTGTACGGCGGGCCACTCGGGCGTGGCGCGATAGCGCTCGGCAATACTCATGAGGGCGCGAACGATCGTATTCATACCACCCCAGCTGAGCAACCATAACGTACGCGGATCATCATCTAAAATCGCCTGCGCAATTACGCGAGACCCCTCAGTTTCCTCAGTCACATCACCCTCAAAGGCAACATTTCCCACAAAGGTGCGCTCGATCATCTGGGCGGGCGTGGGAAACGGCGGCTCACCGGCAGCGGCCGCATTTGCTTGCAACTGCGGCCAAGCCTGGGCATATTCATTACTCCAAAGACTTTCGATCCAATGCTCGGGAAACGGCCGATACTCGCGAAGCTCGCCGGCCAGCGGATCGGGCTCATGAGGCACAACATCCCAGGTATAGGAGCGCACGCCCTTGGTCCGCCAATGCGGATTCACCTCACCGAGCGTATGAACCCCATCCCCAAGAAAGTGATACTGCGAAGCCGTATACACCACAGCCTCAACATCAAGCAAATTAAGATACAGAGCCAAATGAACGAGCGAGTTCATATCGTCGACTTCCATATCGGTAGCAACAATCACCCGAGTCAACTTTTGGGCCATAGGAACAGCTCCAATCAAAATCAATTCAGCCAGTTACGCGCAAGGCAAGACGGGACCCACGCCCCCATCGCCCGCGACCCGGCGGCCCGCCGGAAGCGGCCGACCAGCGTTTCGAACAACGTTAACTTAGGGGGCTCTGACCTTTAGTTTTGTAAACATTCCGCAGCGCGAGCCCCGCTTATCCGATGCTCCGAAGGAGCAGGATAAGCGGGGCTCATGCGCGAGGACGTTTACAAAACTAAAGGTCAGAGCCCCCGATGGGATGGTTACCTCGAAACCCTGGCCGACCACTCCCAGCAGCCCACCGGCTCGCCGTCGATGAGTACGTTGCCCCCGTCGAAGTCTTGATAACACAGGTCGTTGAATTGGTGGATCCACACGCCGTGGTTGAACGTCTTTTTGGCCGAGCCGTCGGCCTCGCGATACACGCCGGTCAGGTCCTCGACATGGCTAAAGTACGTAAGGTGCACGTTGGCGCCGGCATCGCGCAGGCGCGCCGTGAGCGGCAGCACGGTCTGTTGCGGTGACACAAGCTCGTCGCCCTTGGAATGCGTAAACCACAGCGGCGTCTTGGCGAGCGCGGCCACGTTCTCGTCCGTTGCGTTGTACCACGGGGCGCAGCAGGGAAGGCCCGCGGCGAAGAAATCGGGGTAGTCGGCGCACAGGCGCAGGGTCATAAAGCCGCCGTTGGAAAGACCGGCGACCACGATGCGGTCGGTGTCGATGCGGTCGGCATGCTCGGCGACAAACTCGTCGATAAACGCCTTGAGCACGGAGGAGTAGATGCTCTGGTTGGAGTGACCAAGTTGCTCGACGCCGTTGTCCATCCAAAACGTGGGCGACTGCGGCACGAGCACCCAGGCAAAGCCGCCAAAGTAGCGCTGGATCTGCGCCTGGCTGATGGCCGTCACGCGGTTGCCGATATAGGCGCGCGTGGCGCCTTCGCCCTGCGTGGCGCCCTTGCCCTCGCCGGCGCCGTGCAGATACACCACGAGCGGCGCCTTTTGGGGCACGACCGTCGCCTCGGGCGCAAAGGGGTTGAAGCATGCCGAGTCCTCGGCTTTAAAGCTGGGCTCAAAGAAGCCGTATTCGAGCGCGATGCCGTCGACGGCGGTCTTTTGCGTGGCGTTGCTCCAGCCTTTGAGCGCGGGGCAGATGTCACCACGGCAGGTGCTAAAGACCAGGCCGCAGGTGGGGTCGTCACCATCGTTGCCGGGAAGAGCCGCGAGCTGCGTGATGTGCAGCTGGTCATCGAGCATGCGCGAGCCCATGACGCCGCCTTCGATCTTTTTGGTCAGGCGCTGCTCGGCGACCTCGAGTGCCACATGGGTGCCCACGGCGAGCTTACGTCCGTTCTCGTCGCACGGATATGCGGCGAGAATGTCGATGTAACCCACGGAGGGCGCGGCATGGTCGGCGCCGCGCTCCTTGCGCATCAGAACCTCGCCCGAGCGCTCGTGACGCTCTACATATATATGGAAGGTGTTCGCGTCGATGTCGTTGGCGCGCACGGTGCAGGGCAGGTCGAGTACGACCTTGCTGATCCAGGGGCCAAAGTCGCCCAAGGTGGTGACGGTTGCGTAGGTACACGATTTGAGTTCCATGAGCTGCCTCCCTTGTGCCGCGAGAGCTAAACGTGTGCGGCAATACAAACTAAACATGTTTAGTTTAATGCAGATTTGTAGAACAAGCAGATGAACTCGGTAAACGGCATAATTGAACACGCAGTGAACTACTAAACATATGTTTACTAGTTTCTATCTGGGGTTTTCTTGATGGGCTAACAGGCTATCAAGAGGCAACTCAAAGTAAAATCCCACGTAAATAGCCATATATCAATACATAGGCAAAGAGACGATTTACTGCCGCTCAGATACGCTCACCCCCGATTTCCTACCGTTCACCGGACTGTAGACGGCAAAATTGCCATAAATTCGGCGCTCCGTGTAAACTAAAGCCCGTAAACGTTCAGTAAACACCTTGTTTACAAAAGCGTATCCAAGGGTCCGGCAACCGTAAGGGGTTATAGTCGCCGGGCCAAAGGCGTGCCTGCGAACGAACGACCAGGCACACGAAGATATGGGGAGGGGTCCCATGGCAGTAGATAACAAGCAGATTGCCACCGATGTCCTCGAGCTCGTGGGCGGTGCGGAGAATGTTTCCGTTGCCACCAACTGCATGACGCGCCTGCGTCTGACGCTCAAGGATAACAACAAGGTTGACGTGGAGAAGATCAAGAAGGTCAAGGGTGTTCTGGGTTGCCAGTTCGCCGGCAGCCAGCTCCAGGTCATCATCGGCCAGAACGTGCCCAAGGTGCTCGCCGAGTTCGTCGCCATCTCCGGCGTCAAGCAGGGTGAGGCCGTCAACGAGAACCTCGATGCTCCCAAGGAGAAGTTCGAGCTCAAGAACCTGCCGAACATCATCCTCGACTATCTGTCCGGCTCCATGACCCAGCTCATCCCGCTGCTCATGGCCGGCGGTCTGTTCCGTACCATCGCGGCCGTCCTCGGCCCCACCATGCTCGGTGTGCTCTCGGCCGACGACCCGACCTACACGTTCCTCTACACCACCCTGTACGAGGCAACGTTTACCTTTATCCCCATCTACCTGGGCTATGCCGCCGCTAAGAAGCTCGGCGCCAGCCCGGTGCTCGGCATGCTGCTCGGTGGCGCCCTCATGGCTCCTTCCGTGGTGAGCGTCGCCACCCAGGAGGGCGGCGGAATCATCTCCGTCTACGGCATCCAGATCGCCGCTGCCAACTACCAGCAGTCCGTCCTGCCGATCATCCTTTCGGTGCCCGTCCTGTACTTCATCGAGAAGTTCTTTAAGAAGGTTATGCCCGACGTGCTGTCCACGGTCTTCACGCCGTTCTGCACCATGATCGTCACGATCCCCATTGCCTTCATCGTCCTCGCTCCGATCGGCAACGAGATCGGTACGCTGATCGCCAACGCCCTCTTCGGCCTTGCTGACCTTGGCGGCATCGGCATCCTGATCGTCATGGCCATCCTCGGCGCCTTCTGGCAGCTCTTCGTGGTCTGCGGCATGCACATGCCCGTCATCCTGCTCGCCCAGGTTCAGATCATCGCTGCCGGTTACGATCCCTTCGTCTTCGTTTCCACCAACTGCGCTATGGCCGCTGTCTGGGGCTGCGCCTTCGGTGCCTTCCTCAAGATGAAGAACCCCGACGAGAAGTCTCTCGCCATCGGTTACGTCATCTCCGCCATCGCCGGCGGCGTCACCGAGCCCGCGCTCTTCGGCATCCTCATGCGCTTCCGTCGCACCATGTTTGGCATGTTCATCGGCGGTGCTATCGGCGCTGTGTTCTCCGGCCTCATGGGGGTTACCTACTACCTCGCAGGCGGTGCCTCCAACTTCCTGGTCTTCACCAACTACCTGCAGGGTGGCCAGATGAACACCGTCTGGGCTATCGTTGGTATGGCAATCTCCTTTGTCATCGCCGCTGCCGTCGTCTTTGTCTCCGGCTTCTCCAAGGAGGAGCTCGCCGAGATGGAGGCCTAAGGCCAAACCGTTCGGTCGCATAAGACCTCACCTACACGACAGGGCCCCGTCAGGCGTAAGCCCGGCGGGGCCCTTCTTGCAAGGTAGACTGATGGGGCGGGTGAGCTTCGCCCGCGAGGGTTTGCCAAGCGCCGGGGGCTTTCGCGCAGGGTTATCGCGAAAGCCCCCGGCGGTTCGCAAATCCTTTATCAAACGAAAGGACATGCAGATGAGTTTGGGAAAGCTGACCGCCAACGGTCGCCAGGACGGCTTTTTGTGCGAGGGCAAACCGTTCTTTTGGTTTGCCGATACGTGCTGGAGCGCATTTACGAGCATCGCCGAGGACGACTGGGACTACTATCTGACCCGCCGTGCCGAGCAGGGCATGAACGTGCTGCAGATCAACACGCTGCCGCAGTGGGATCGCTGCTGCCCCGACCTGGGCATTTGGCCCTATGCCAGCGAGGACGGCGTGCACTTTGATTGGTCCCGTCCCAACCAGGCATATTGGGACCGCGCCGCCGCCATGTGCCGTGCTGCCGTCGAGCACGGCATCCGTCCGGCGCTCGTGCTTATGTGGTGCAACTACGTGCCCGGTACCTGGGGTGCCAAGATCGCCGAGCGTTGCGGCGCCGAGGTTATGCCGCGTGAGGAGGTCCGTGCCCACGTTGCCCGCGTCGTCGAGAACCTGGGCGAGTTCGACCCCGTCTACGTAGTGACGGGCGATACCGACTTTGCCGGCGACGAGGCGATCGTCTATTACGAGGACGCGCTCGACGAGGTCGTCAAGCGCGCGCCCGAGGCGCTGCGCACCATGCATATCAACCGCGGCAATCGTACCATTCCGGCGCAGTATCTGGGCCGTCTGGACTTTTACATGTTCCAGCCCGGCCACAACTACGAGGGCCAGCCCGAGGCATGGCGTCTGCCGCAGGACTTTATCGCCAACTATCCCAAAAAGCCGATGGTCAACTCCGAGCCTTGCTACGAGCAGATGGGTGCGTCGCGCAACGTCTACTGGCGTTTTACCGCGCAGGATTGCCGCGCGAGCGTATGGTCGTCGATTCTTGCCGGCGCCAGTGCCGGCGTGACCTATGGCGCGCACGGCGTTTGGAACTGGCAGACATCGCGCAGCCAGGGTTCGGTCCTGGGCGAGGGCTTTGACATGCCCTTCCGCTGGCAAGAGTGCCTGCAGTTTGCGGGTGTGTGGGACTTTGGCGCGATCGAGCATGTGCTTGCCAGCCTAGGCGCTACTGCCGGTGACGATGCGCTTGCCGTGGTTCCGGCGCAGGAGCTCCTCGACGACGCGCGCGAGTCCATCCGTGTGGCGCGCGTTGGCGATCGCATCGTCGCGTACCTGCCGCGTACCACGGCGCTCAAGTTTAAGCTCGACGGCGCGCGTGGCTGGACGGCGACGGTCCTCGACATGGAGGACAAGCGCATCGCAAAGCTGCCCGTCCGTGACAACGGTGACGGCACCGTGCGCGTGGCGCAGCATCCCTTTGAGCACGACGCGCTGGTGATCCTGGCCCCCGGGCGCTAACGGCTCTTCTCCAACATTTACAACCCAGTCCCTTTCATTAGGCTGCGACGGAATGGTTCCTGCATGACGGCTTCAAGCTGCCAAGGGGAGCCATTCCGCCACGCTCATTGGGGACGTACTTAAATGAGTGGTCTCGTGAGTTTGAGGGCGAGTCGGGCGCTCGATACAAGGTGAGTGTCGTGGACACATGGGGCATGACGGAGGAGGAGCTTCCCGGAACCTTTGAGGGCAAGTTCCGCATCGATCTCCCAAGTAAGCAGTATATGATGCTTCGCCTGACCAAATTAGAGGCGTAAAACAGAGATAATCGGCTCCGGGCGTGACTTGCTGCACGACCATCGCAGGGGGGTAGCCCCTGTGATGGTCGCGGCGATGCGCGTCCGGAGCTACGCTTGTAAGGAGTGAACATGCAGGAGTTTTTTGGAATCGATGTGGGCGGTACGGCCGTTAAATGGGCTGTGCTGGGCGAGGATTTTTCCATCCGCGAGCGCGGAAGCCTGCCGACGGGCTTTACCACGGCTGATGAGACGGTCGCGGCGCTGATCTCGCTCGTCGAGCCGTATCGCGAGCGCGTGAGCGCCGTGGGCGTGAGTGCGCCCGGCGGCATCTACGAGGGAGATGTCACAGGAACGATCCATCGCGGTGGTGCGCTCACGTTTATGGATGGCTGTCCGCTCGGAAAGCTTATGCGCGAGGCTCTGGGGGTGCCGATTGCCGTCAATAACGACGGTAAGTGCTGTGCACTCGGTGAGTATGCGGCTGGCGCTCTGCGCGGGACGCGTTTTGGCGTGGTGCTCGCTGTCGGCACAGGTATCGGTGGCGGCATCGTTATCGACGGCAAGGTCTTGCGCGGCGCGCATTGCTTTGCGGGCGAGTTTAGCTTCTTGCGCAACGATGTCACGACTGCTGCGAGCATGGAAAACTCCTTTGCGGGTTCGGGCGGTTGGCGTGCGCTCCGCGATGCCGCCGTTGCCGAGAAGGGCCTGCCTGCGGATTCTCCGGTGGACGGCCGCCGCGTCTTTGAGTGGATCGCGGATGGCGACATGGCGGCGCAGCGCGCGCTCGACCGCTACGCTCGCGCATTTGACGGACAGCTCATCAACCTGCAGGCCGTGCTCGACCCCGAGGTCTTTGTGATCGCAGGCGGCATCTCGTGCCATCCCGAGCTCGTCGATGCCCTGCGTGCGCAGATGCCGCTGGCCCTCTCGAGTTACGAAGGGACCCTTGCCGGCATTCCTGTGCCGCAGATAAAGGCGGCCGAGCTCGGCAACGACGCCAACCTTTACGGTGCTGTCCAGGAGGCCATGCGCCTGGTGTAGCGCATTGGACATAGTCATTGGGGACGTTCTTGTTTGACTAGTCGTTTAAGAACGTCCCCAATGACTACCCACAGAATGAGAGTGGATAATCTCCCGTTTTTGGCCTGCATGCGGGCTCAAAGTGGGAGATTATCCGCTCTCGTCATTTGATTGGCACTTGCGGCACTTGCACTCATTGGGGACGTACTTAAATGAGTGGCAGTTGGGGACACTCCTTGCCGAGCTGCAAGCCGTGCGCGCCCCTTCTGGGCCTTGCGGCTCAAAATCGGTTTACGCCGTGGGCTGTTGGGGTCAAATTAGCGACATTTTGAGGATAGGTTCGATATTAGGACTGGTTCTCTAATAGAATGAGTTTGCAGGCCATTAAGCGACTGCGGGGGGGGGTATTCATGAAAGGTATGGGAGACACAACAGCGTATTTGCGTTGGGGCATTCGGGAGATTATATGCCTGGCGCTGTTCTATTTTACGTTTTTGGCTGGCGAGTACCTCTTCGACATGCGCGTGGCCGAGTTTGTGCCGCCGAGCGAGGTTGCTACCTACGAGACCCTCATCGTCGGTGCGAGCGTAATCGGCTTTTTTGTGCGTCCTATTCTGTACTATCGCCGCCCCCGCGCGATCGATACGACGAGCGACATCACGGGCGTGCTGCTGGTGTCGGCATTGCTGCTGATGATTATGGCGGTTCGGTTTGAGGTGGTAATTGCCGGCGGTTTGATGGCGTGTTGCACGCTGGGCTACTGCGGATCGACCGCTCACGCCAACTTTGCCCGGCGCTTTGCGCGGACGCCGTACTTGGCGCGCGCGGCGGCGCTTTCATATGCTCTGGGCGTCCTGCTTCAGGTGTTCAGCCACATGGTGATACCCGCGGGGATTCCGCAGCAGTTTGTTTTTGTTGCCTGTGCGGTCGCGCAGGTGGCGCTCCTCCACGGCGTCCGCCGTGCCAAGCTGCGCGGCGAATCTGAGTTTGGGCCTGAACCCGATATCTCCGAGCTTTCGGTGGATGCATCGGAGTTTGGCGCCAAATGGCAAAACGATCCCGAGTCAACGGCGGCTTTTCGGCGCGCCGTGGTGCGTCTGACGATTGCAACCGCCTGCCTTACCGGGGTGTTTGCCGCCCTCAATGCGGGGCTCACGATCTCGCACGCCGCCGGGTCCGTTGACTTGGGCGATTGGTCGCGCTTGCTGATGGGCGTGAGCGCTCTGCTCGCCGGCGCCCTATTTGACCTGCGCGGGCGCTCGTGTATGAACATCATCATGACCTGCGCCGCCATGTTGTCCACGCTCTCATTCGCTGTGCTTATCACCGATGCCAACGGCGCCAACATACTTGCCGCCACCGTCATCTTCTATCTGGGTGCGGGCTTCTTCGTGGTGTTTTTCACGGCGAAGTTTGCCGCCATTTCGGTGTATGCGCATTGGTCGTATCTGTGGCCGTGCATGGGCCGCGTCATCAATAACGTTTGCGCGATGCTCGTGACGGCACCGGCGGTGGCGATTGTCTCGAGCCAGAACGTGCTGTTGGCGTTGGGTGCCGGACTTGTGCTGTTTGTGGGTATTGCGATCTCGCTGCTGGGACAGGTTGGACATCGGACCAATGTCACTGTGGTGCCCGGCAAGCTGGCGTTTGCTGCCGACGATTTTGATACGGGCGTCGCGTCCGATCGGGGCGAGCCCGTTTCCGCAGGGGTACTGGAGCTCACGCTCGATGAGCGCCTCGATGCCTTCGCCGTCGCCTTTGAGCTTACGCAGCGCGAGCGCGATATTCTGGAGGCCTTGGTCGCATCGCACGAGAGTGTTCAAGACATCGCCGCAACGCTCTTCCTTTCGCGCTCCACGCTTTACCGTCATATCGCCTCGATCAACAAAAAGACCGGCGCCTCCTCACGTGTGGCCCTCATCAACTTTTTCTGGTCCTGGGCGCCCAAGGACTAGCCCATTTGGGACGGGGCTTTTTTAGCTGTTTTGGGCAGCCACTGCCAGCGCGAACCACCACAAAGGGGACAGGCACCTTTGTGGTGGTTTTGACGGGAGCGCCTGTGGAGTTACAGCAGTTCGCCGTGGCGGGCGATGTAGCGGCGCTTGGCCAGTTGGGTGAGCGCGATGTAGGCGGCGACAATGCCGATGAGCAGCGCGAAGAAGATTGGCGGCAGAGGCATGAGACCCAGCGCATCGGCGATGGGGCTTGCCGGCAGCCAGGTGACGAGCACCAGGCCCAGCACGGTGAGGAGGCACAGCGCGGGCGCGGCGTGGTCGCGCGGGCGTGGCAGGCGCGGGGAGCGCAGCATGTGGACCACGAGCGTCTGCGACCACATGGACTCGACAAACCAACCGCTCTGGAAGAGCGCCGTAAAGGCCGCCATGCCCGCGACGTTGCCCGCGGCGGCAAGCTCTGCCCAGCTCGAGCCCACGGTGGCGGGGCACACCACAAAGAAGAGCGCGGCGAAGGTCACGATGTCAAACAGCGAGCTCACGGGGCCCAGCTCGAGCATAAAGCCCTTAATGGACGCGGCGTCCCAGGCGCGCGGACGGGCGGTCCAGGCGTCGTCGACGGTGTCCCACGGCAGCGCGATGCACGCGATCTCGTA
Source organism: Collinsella sp. AF29-7AC (assembly GCF_003475665.1). Taxonomy (NCBI): domain Bacteria; kingdom Bacillati; phylum Actinomycetota; class Coriobacteriia; order Coriobacteriales; family Coriobacteriaceae; genus Collinsella; species Collinsella sp. AF29-7AC. The sequence goes on along the minus strand of NZ_QRQX01000019.1, from coordinate 3,761 downwards.
GACCAGCGACAGCAGCACCAGCTGCAGAGCGCTCATGGGCAAGAACGGCAAGAACAGGCTCGCGACGGTCACGGATAGCACGTTGCCAAAGTTGGAGCTCACCGTGGTCTTGAGGTACTTGAGCAGGTTGCCGTAGGTGCGGCGGCCTTCGATGATGCCGCGCTCGAGCACGCCCAGATCCTTCTGAAGCAAGATGATATCGGCGGATTCCTTGGCGATGTCGACGGCCGAATCGACCGAGATGCCGCAGTCGCTCGCGCGCATGGCGGCGGCGTCGTTGATGCCGTCGCCCATAAAGCCCACGGTGTGGCCGAGCAGCTCGCGCATGACGCGCACCAGGCGCGCCTTCTGCAGCGGCGAGAGCTTGGCGAACAGATGGGTTTTCTCGGCGCGCTCGGCAAGCTCGGCGTCATCGAGTGCATTGATCTCGGAACCTAGCAAGACGTTGCTCGCGTCGATACCGATCTGCTCGCAGACGGTGGCGGCGACACGGTCGTTGTCGCCGGTCAGGACCTTGACCGCCACACCCTTGGCCTCGAGCGTGGCGACGGCGCCCGCGGCACTCGCCTTGGGCGGATCGAGGAAGGCCAAAAAGCCCATCAACACCATGTCGCATTCGTCGGCGATGTCAAACTCGTCCACGCAGCGCGGATTGGTTTTCTGCGCCACGGCAATCACGCGCAGGCCCTCGGCGTTGAGCCCGGCGACCTGCTTGCGAATCTGGGCGAGCTTATCTTCGGTAAGCGGCTGGGCGGCGCCATCGACCTCGACAAAGGAGCAGATCTCGAGCATTTCCTCGGCAGCTCCCTTGGTGACCATCTGGGTTTTGCCCTGGGCGTCGGCGACAACTACGCTCAGGCGACGGCGCGAGAAATCGAAGGGCACCTCGTCGACCTTGGTATAGCGGTCGCGCAGGCTCTGGCCCAGCATAGAATCGGGCACGACGGTCGAGGGCGTCACATCGGCACGGTCGATGACGGCCAGGTCGATAAGGTTTTTGAGGCCGGTCTGGAAGAAGCTGTTCAAAAACGCATGGCGCAGCACGCGCGCATCCTCGTTGCCATCGGTGTTGAGGTAGCGCTCGAGCACGATGCGGTCTTCGGTGAGGGTGCCGGTCTTGTCGCAGCACAGGACGTCCATGGCGCCCAGGTTTTGGATTGCCGGCAGCTCCTTGACGATAACCTGGCGACGAGCGAGGTCCTTGGCTCCCTGTGACAGGCTCGTGGTCACGATGACGGGAAGCATCTGCGGCGTGATGCCCACGGCCACGCTCGTGGCGAACAGCAGCGCGTCGATGACGTTGCCCTTGGTGGCGGCGTTGATGGCAAAGACGGCCGGCGCCATAACGAGCATAAGGCGTACGAGCAGCATGGAGACGCTCGAGACGCCGCGGTCAAACGCGCTCTTCTCGCCGCGCCCGTTGAGCATCTTGGCGATGCCGCCCAGGTAGGTGTCCGAGCCGGTGGCAACGACAAGTGCCATGGCGGTGCCGTTTTGCACGGAGGTGCCGGTAAAGACGATGTTCTTGCAGGCAGACAGTGGCAGCGCGGAGCTGTCGGCGCCTCCGATGACCGTGGCGGCAGCGGTCTTCTCGACGGCCTCGCTCTCGCCCGTGAGCGCGGACTCGATCACAAACAGGTCGCGTGCGGCGATGATGCGGGCGTCGGCCGGCACCATATCGCCGGCAGAGAGGCGGATCACATCGCCGGGGACGAGCTCGTCGAAGGAAATCTCGAGGCGCTTGCCGTCGCGCAGGGCGCAGCAGGTGTTGGAGACCAGGTCCTTGAGGGCCTCGGCCGCATTGCCGCTGCGGGCTTCCTGGATAAACTTCATGCCACCCGATACCAGCAGCATGGTGCCGATGACGATGACCGTGGAGGGGTCGCGCTGCGGCTCGGGCACGGCGAGCACGTCGATGTAGAGTGAGACCAGCGCGAGCGCGGCGAGGATGCCGGCGAAGGGATCGATGAACGCGTCGGCGATGCGGCGGGCGAGGGTTTTGGTCGGCGCCTCGATGGTGTTGGGCCCGGTGGCGTCCAGGCGCTCGGCAGCGTGCTCGGCGGTGAGCCCGTCGGCCGTGGCGTCGAGCAGCACGAGGGCATCCTCGGCGCTATGGGTAGCGGCGAATATGGTGTTCTTGGACATGCCGGTGTGAGCGGCGGGGCGCGCCGTGCGGCGGCGCTTGGAGATGGCTTCGAGTACCGTGGCGGTTTTGAGCATCAGCATAGGGTCCTCCTTGTTGAAGGGAGTTAGCGTACGTGTCGTATTTGCTTCAAAAAAAACCTAGATGTCGCTCACGTCATACTCACGAACCACCACAAAGGGGACAGGCACCTTTGCGGTGGTTTTGACGATCGGCTATTGGCGCTTATGCGTGTGCGGAATCCTCGCGGCGTGCCGAGGGCGACATGCAGGTTTTTCGACCATGGCTGCCTTCCATGGCACACCTCCTTAAGGCCGGGCGCGGCGCGCTTTGGGTATCTCGTACCCGTTTTTAATCCGCCCGTATTCTTGATGAGGGGGTTTGCCGTGTCAACCCCATTGTTCGGAAAATCATCGTCTCTGACAAAGCCTTTACAGAATGCCGTGAGCTCAAAGCGCGCCCGCAATGCGCTCTGCCTGCGCTAAACTGGAAGGCACGTACGCGATTACGAGAGGAGCCCGCATGGAGGCTTACAAGCAAGAGTTCATCAAGTTCATGGTCGAGTCCGACGTTCTTAAGTTCGGCAGCTTTACGCTCAAGAGTGGCCGTCAGTCCCCGTTCTTTATGAACGCCGGCGCCTACGTGACGGGCTATCAGCTCAAGAAGCTGGGCGAGTATTACGCCCAGGCCATTCACGATAACTTTGGCGACGACTTTGATGTGCTGTTTGGACCGGCCTACAAGGGCATTCCGCTGGCCGTCGTGACCGCCATTGCCTACCACGAGCTCTACGGCAAGGAGGTCAAGTACTGCTGCGACCGCAAGGAGGCCAAGGACCACGGTGCCGACAAGGGCAATCTGTTGGGTTATGAGCCCCAGGACGGCGACCGCGTGATCATGGTCGAGGACGTCACCACCTCCGGCAAGTCCATCGACGAGACCTATCCCAAGGTCATGGCTGCCGCCGACGTTGAGATCAAGGGCCTGATCGTGTCCCTCAACCGCATGGAGGTCGGCAAGGGCGGCGTGACCACCGCGCAGAAGGAGATCGAGGCCAAGTACGGTTTCCCCGTCGCGAGCATCGTCTCCATGGCCGAGGTCGTCGAGACTCTCTACAACCACGAGATCGACGGCAAGGTCGTCATCGACGACGAGCTCAAGGCCGCCATCGATGCCTACTACGAGCAGTACGGAGCTCGGGAGTAGTTACGCGGGTTTACCAACCCGCGTAACGGCTCGACGCTGCAAACCCGCCAGAGCGGCAATCTGCCTTTCAACTTCGGCGGCATGATCGAAAGATCAATGCCGCCTCGTTTCAAGGCACCTTGCTCGCTCTGGCGGGTTTTCGCTGTCGTTGCCAAAACATCGGCGTTGCCTTGGTAGTCATTGGGGACAGACATAAATGAGTAGTCATTGGGGCGTTCTTAAATGACTACTCAGGATGAGCGTCCAAAAATCCGCGCTCGTTCGATTGACGCATGTCTACGCAGCGTAGGTTGTCGAGCCTGGCCTTCAAATGGATACTGACTGTCGAACCGGTTCACTCCATTTCTTCAATTTGATTGGACAGCCTGTTAGCGTCGGAAAATATTAGCCAAATATAGTCGGCCGAGATTGA
>NZ_QRQX01000018.1:352-43428 GCF_003475665.1 Collinsella sp. AF29-7AC | reverse complement strand
GCCGACTGCTTCGGCCTGCGCCTGCTCAACCGCCGCGGCTGCTTCCCGCAGTTCGATAAGTTCATCGAGCAGACCAAGGACGTTTGGACCCACCTGGTCGACATCCGCAAGAGCTTCGAGCCGCGCGCCGAGGAGCTCGCAAAGAAGTACGCCCTGGCCCCCTACACCATGTTCATCGGCTCCGGCGCCCTGTGGGGCGAGACGATCCTGTTCTCGATGTGCATCCTGGAGGAGATGCAGTGGAAGCGCACCCGCTACATCACCTCGGCCGACTTCTTCCACGGCACCCTCGGGCTCGTGGAGCCCGGCGTCCCCGTGTTCCTGTTCATGGGCGAGGACGAGAACCGCAAGCTCGACGAGCGCGTCCGCGCGTTCGTCAACCGCGGCGTGACCGGCGACACCGACATCAACATCATCGCCACCGCCGAGTTCGCGATCCCCGGCCTTGACGACGAGTTCCGCGTCATCGTGTCTCCGTGGATCCTTTCCTCGCTGATCACCGATCGCCTTGCCGCTTACTACGAGACGGTCACCAAGCACAACCTCAACTACCGTCGCTACTATCACCAGTTCGACTACTAATAGTTGACCACTCATTTAAGAAGCACCCTGCCCGGGCGCATGCGTCCGGGCATTTTTATGCCGAAATTCGCTAGGAAGGGGATCGAATGAGGCAGTTTATCGTGGCGTCCCATGCTCATTTCGCGTCTGGAATCGTCGAGAGCATCGGCCTGCTTTCCGGTGAGCGCGAAAACGTCCATGCGCTCTCTATGTATGTCGACGGAAACGAGGACCTGTCCAAGGAGGCTGCAGCGATTCTGGACGGCTTTGCCGCGGACGACGAAGTTGTCGTGTGCACTGACCTCTTTGGCGGCAGCGTCAACAACGAGTTCACCAAGATCGTCCAGACGCGTCCCAACACGCACCTCGTGACCAATATGAACTTGCCACTCCTTATTCAGCTGCTGTTCGTACCCGATTCCACTCCGATCGACGAGGCCATTCGCCAGATCGTCGAGGCGGACGACACTAAGGTCAAGTACGTCAACGACCTGCTGGGGCAGGCCGAACTCGATGAGTTTTAATCGTTAGGAGCACATCATGATTCAGATGATTCGTGTAGATTATCGACTGCTTCACGGCCAGGTTGCCGTTAGCTGGACCTCGGCTCTGGGTGCCGACTGCATCCTGTTAGTGAGCGACACGGTCCTCAATGACAAGCTTCGTCTGCAGGCCCTGTCCCTTGCAAAGCCCGAAGGATGCAAGGTCGTCGTCAAAAACACCGAGGATGCTGTCAAGGCGCTCCAGAGCGGTGTGACCGATAAGTACAAACTCTTCGTGGTTTGCGAGACGATTCAGCAGGCCGGTGCCGTCGCCAAGGCGATGGGAGTCAAGAAGATCAACCTCGGCAACGTTGCCTTTAGCGAGAATGCCCGCCAGGTCTCGACGAGCGTGTTCCTCACGCCCGAGAACGAGGCCTACGTGAAGGAGCTGCTCGGCGAGGGCTATGAACTGTTCATTCAGATGATTCCGGCAGATGCGAAGACTGACGCCGCGAAGGTCATCGGTTAGGGGCCGTCATGGTTATCAAGACAATCCTGATTTTCCTTATTGCCCTTTTGGGTTATTCCGAGTGGCTGACGGGCACGAGCTACCTCCAGCGCCCGATCGTGCTCGGACCTCTGGTTGGCCTTGTCATGGGCGACATGGTGACCGGCACGATCATGGGCGCCACGATGGAGCTTGCCATGGTCGGCGCCATCTCGGTCGGCGCCTATAACCCGCCCGATACGATTTCCGGCACTATCCTGGGCGTATCTCTTGCCATGCAGGCCGGCGCGGACGCTTCGGCGGCCCTGACCCTGGGTATTCCTATCGCCACGATCGTCCTGGCGCTCGACACGGCCCTGGGCCAACCGGTCATGCTGCTGCTGGTGCACCGTATCGACAAAAACGTCGAGGACGGAGACACCAAGGCCATCACGCGCAACATGCTCATCGCCGGTTACGCGCAGAGCTGGTGCGGCCTGCTGATTATTCCCCTGGCATTCTTCTTTGGTGCCGATGCTGTTGCCAGCCTGCTCAACATCATCCCCGATTTCGTTCAGACCGGCATGGATGTCGCCGCCGCCTTCTTGCCCGCACTCGGCTTTGCGATGCTGGCGCAGATGATTATGAACAAAACAGTGGCTCCGTTCTTCTTCGCTGGCTTCTTCCTCGTCGCCTACTTTGGCATTAGCACGACGGGCGTGGCGATCTTTGCCGCGATCATCGTCGTCGCGATGACGGTTTTGGGTGACAAGAAAAAGGCGGAGCAGCCCGCAGCGGCAACCGAGGATCCTGCGATTGGGAGTGGGTTCGATGAGTTTTAAGTTTGAGTCTTCTTACGACGGGCTGATTTCCCGCGCAGACCTTAAGAAGCTGTTCTGGCGCTCGATTCCCTATGAGCATTCCTGGAACTACGAGCGTATGGGCCATATCGGCTTTATGTGGGCCCTTATGCCGATCCTTCGCAAGCTGTATCCGCAGGATGCGGACTTTAAGGCCGCACTCAAGCGCCATATGGAGCTCTATAACGTCACGCCGTATATCTCGACGCTCCCCATGTCCATTGCTGCCGCAATGGAAGAAGTCAACGCCACCGAAGATAACTTTGACACGAGCGCGATCTCTAATGTCAAGCTTGCTTTGATGGGACCGCTGTCCGGCGTGGGCGATGCCTTCTACTGGGGTACGCTGCGAATTTTGGCAACGGGTGTCGGCACGTCGCTGGCGCTGCAGGGCTCTATTCTTGGCCCGATTTTGTTCCTGCTCGTGTTCAACGTCCCCCACTACATCATCCGTTACCTGCTGACGTTTGTGGGATATCGCTTTGGCTCGGACATGATCAGCAAGGTCCAGGAATCGGGCATTATGGACACGATCGTCAAGATGGCCTCTATCATGGGCGCCATGGTGATCGGCGCTATGACCATGGAGATGGTCACCGTGGACATTCCGCTCATGGTCGGCGCGGGCGATGGCGCTCAGACGCTCGCCGAGCTGCTCAACGGAATCTTCCCGGGCTTTGTCACGATGGGGCTGTTTGGAATTGTCTATCTCATGCTCAAGAAGAAGATGAATCCGCTGCTCATCATGCTCGTGATCCTACTCGTGAGTATCGCCGGCGCGTTCTTTGGAGTGCTTGGTGTCCAGTAGGGTATCCGTCATAATTAAAACAATATAAGAGGGGGCGTCGCGCACATTGTGCTGCGGCGCCCTTTTGCCGAAAGGTGGACAAGATGGAGTATCCGCAGCTTGCCGTCATGAATATCAGCCATCGTTATTTTGACCTTGAGGAATTCTTTTCCTCGGCAGCGGCCTCGGGCTACACGTGTTGCGAGCTTTGGACCGGGGCGATGCATCTGTATGTCGATTGCCATGGATACGATTCGATCGAGCAGGTGCGGGAGCTGTCACAGCGGTATGGGGTTCGGATTGTGGGGCTTTGTCCCGAACAGAACAACCCCAAGCCGTGGAATATCGCGGCGCGCGGGAATGAGGCGCGTACCCGCACGCTCGCGTACTTTAAGAACGTTGTGGATATCGCGGCGGAACTTGGAGCCGAGCAGGTCATGGTCTCGAGCGGCTGGGCATTTTTGAACGAGCCGATCGAGGACGCGTGGGGTCGCAGTGCCTCGATGCTGCGTGCGATTGCCGAGCATGCGGGAGAACGTGGCGTGCGACTGGTGCTCGAGGCTCTACAACCGGTTGAGTCGATAATCGTGAACTCGGCGGCCGACACGAAGCGCATGATTGAGGCAGTTGACCATCCGGCACTTAAGGCGTGTCTGGATATGGGCGCCATGGCGGTGGCGGGGGATACCATCGACGATTATTTCGATCTGCTTGGCGATGATGTCGCCCACGTGCATTTTGTCGATGTTGCGGCAGATGGCACGACGCATCTTGCCTGGGGTGACGGCGACCGCGATATGCGCGCCGACCTGGATAGGCTGGTGGCGCGCGGCTATCGCGGAGTTGTTTCGGCCGAGACCTATGACGGGCGCTATTTTGCCGACCCCGCAGCTGCCGATGCGCAGGTAATGGCAGAGTATCGTCGTGCGATTGGCGCCTAGGTGGGGTCGGGCTGCGGCAACCTACCCTATGTTTCCAGATGAATACGGTGTGAGCGGCTGCGACGGATTTTCCCCGCAAGCACTCTAGTATGCTAAAGTACCCAGAAGACCGGCGGAGCTATGCCGGTCTTCTGCTCTATATGAAACACAGCATGAGGAGGCTCACCAGATGACGGCCACACCGTGGGGATTCCGGGACATATTGCCCGAGGAGGCTCAGGCGCGCGAGGAGATTGCGCTGACGGTGAAGGGCTGCTTCAGGGAGCATCATTACCTTCCGGTCGAGACGCCGCTGCTCGAGGACAAGGGTTCGCTTGAGGAAGGCGGCCGCATCGCGGACACGCCGTTTAAGCTCTTTGACGACGACGGGCGTCTGTTGGTGGTCCGCCCCGACAACACACTGCCGATCGTGCGCCTGGTTTCGACCCGCATGCGCGCGGCCGACCTGCCCCTGCGCCTGCGCTACGAGGCGCCGGTGGTTCGCGAGTGTCAGCGCAATGCCGGCGGCTCGCGTCAGTTTACGCAGCTGGGCTTTGAGCTTATCGGCGCGGGCGATACCGCGGGCGATGTCGAGATTGTTTCGCTGGTGGCGGAGGCCGTGCGTGAGCTGGCACTTCCCGATGCGCGCATCATCGCAGGCAGCGTGCGTCCTTTTAAGGAATTGCTCGCGGTATGCGAGGATCGTGAGCTGGCTGCCGAGGCCCTGCGCTGCGTGCACGCCAACGACTTTGTGGGCCTCGATGCCCGCGTGGCGGCAAGCGCCGAGTCCGATGCCGTCAAGGCCGCCATTAGCGAGCTGCCGCGTCTGCACGGCGGTGCCGAGGTACTCGACCGCGTGGACGCGCTGCTGGAGGCCGCCGGTATCGTCGCGCCGCTGACGCGCGAGCTGCGTGCCCTGGTCGAGGGCCTGGCACCCGAGGACGCCCAGGTGCTGTCGTTCGACTTCTCTATCATGAACTCTTTCGATTACTACACGGGCCTGGTCTTTAAGGCCTATGCCGGCGGCTTGCCCGATCCGGTCGGTTCGGGCGGACGCTATGACTCCATCTTTACCGGCGCATTTGGCGACGGTATCGAGGTGCCGGCGGCGGGCTTCGCCTTTTCGCTCGAGCGCCTGGAGGCCGCGCGCACCTCGGCCGAGGATGCCGCTTCCGATGGCGACCATGCCGCGGGCCGTGGCGCCGAGGGCCCGCTGCGCATCGCCGTGCCCAAGGGCTCGCTTAAGGCCGACACGCTCGACGTGCTCGAGGCCGCGGGTCTGGACGTCTCTGAGCTGCGTGACCCCGGCCGTCACCTGATCGTGCGCGGTCGCGACACGCGTGCCGGCGAGGGCGCGGTCGGCGATATCGAGTTTGTCATTGTGCGCCCCAGCGACGCGCCCGCCTTTGTGGGCTGCGGCGGCGCCGACTGCGGCATCTGCGGCTGGGACTCGCTTATCGAGGCCGACCTCAACCTTCTGCAGCTGGTCGATCTGGGCTACGGCCTGTGCACTTTCATTGAGGCGGAGCCCGCATGGCGCGCCGGCCAGGCCGAGCGCAACTATGCCCGCCGCGGGTCGCTTCGCGTGGCCACCAAGTACCCGCGCATCGCGAGCGCCTGGTATGCCGAGCGCGGCGTGAACGCCGACATCGTTTCGCTGCACGGTAACATCGAGCTGGGCCCCATCGTCGGCATGACCGATCGCATCGTGGATATTACCGCGACGGGCGCCACGCTGCGCGACAACGACTTGGTCATCACCGGCCGCATTATGGACTGCACGGCCCGCTTCTTCGTCAATCCGGGTGCCGCGCGCCTGGATCCGCGCGTACGCAATCTGGCAGATCGCCTGGCCCCGGCCGTTAAGGACAAGCATTTTGAGCCCGTTGCGGGCTCGGCACAATAGCGCGAGCACGCACGGGCGCCCCAACGTCCGGGCTGCGGGCCGACTGGCGCCGCCGCCCGGTCTCTCGTTTTTCGAACACAACCTCGACCGATAGGGGATACCGAAATGAAGACCATCAAGCTTGCTCCCGGTGAGCGCCTCGTTACCAACCAGCTCAACCGTAAGGGCGTGCTGCCGCAAAACATCGTCGACGCCGCCCGCGATATCGTGGCCAACGTGCGTGCCAACGGCGATGCCGCGGTGCGCGATTATTGCCAGCGTTTTGACGGTGTTGAGCTGCAGAGCTTCCGCCTGCCACAAGAGCAGATCGATGCCGCGCTCGAAGGCCTCGATCCCGCTTTTGTCGCGGCGCTCGAAAAGGCTGCACGCCAGATTCGCGAGTTCCACCAGCGCGAGGTCGAGCAGAGCTGGTTTACCACGCGCCCGGACGGCACGATGCTCGGCGTTAAGGTGACCCCGCTTGCTGCGGCCGGTATCTACGTGCCGGGCGGTCGTGCACAGTACCCTTCCACCGTGCTTATGAACGCCATTCCCGCCAAGGTGGCCGGCGTCAAACGCGTGGTCATGGTAACCCCGCCGCAAAAGGATGGACTGATTAGCCCGTATACGCTCGCCGCGGCGAAACTCGGCGGCGTGGACGAGATCTATATGGTGGGCGGTGCCCAGGCCGTGGCCGCGCTGGCGTACGGTACCGAGACCATTCCGCGCGTCGACAAAATCACCGGCCCGGGCAACGCCTTTGTTGCCGCTGCCAAGCAGATTGTCTCGGGTGACGTGGGTATCGACATGGTCGCCGGTCCCTCCGAGGTCTGCGTGCTGGCCGATGCCACGGCCAAGCCTATGGTGGTCGCGGCCGACCTGATGGCTCAGGCCGAGCACGATCCGCTGGCGGCCTGCTATCTGGTGACCTGCGACGAGCAGTTTGCGCGTGAGGTCGAGGCGGGTATCGACATTCTGGTAGCGCAGTCCCCGCGTGCCGAGATTACGTGCGCTTCGCTCGATAACGAAGGCACCATCGTGGTGGCCGCCGACATGGCTGCCGCCGTCGAGGCCGTGAACACCGTGGCGCCCGAGCACCTTGAGCTGCACTGCAAGGACGCGATGGGCCTGCTCGGCGGCATTTGCAACGCCGGCGCCATCTTTGTGGGCGCTTGGAGCTCCGAGCCGCTCGGCGATTATGTTACCGGCCCCAACCACACGCTGCCGACCGGCGGCACGGCCATGTTCTCCAACCCGCTTTCGGTCGAAGAGTTCGTTAAGCGCTCGAGTGTCATTTGCTATACGCCCGAGGGCCTACTCTCGGACGCTCCCGCCACACAGCGTCTAGCCGAGGCCGAGGGCCTGTGGGCGCACGCGCTTTCGGCCGCACTGCGTCGCCGCGTGTTGGAGCAGGGCGAGGATGCCGTGAGCGCCGAGTCGCTCGCCGCGGCCGACCTGACCAAGGTTGCCTGGCCGGGCGACGCCGTGGCGACGGTTGCCGAGGGCGTGGACCTGGCGGCTGCAGGCGCAGATGGCGCTGGCGTAACCGGCGGGGAGGCCTAATATGGCCGAACTCACGCCTCGCATGAAGGAGCTCGTCCAGCCTTACCTGGCCGGTATTGAGCCCTACGATCCCAACTTTACGCCCACGCGCATCAACCTTTCGGCCAACGAGAACACCTATCCCGTGCCGGCTGGCGTGCGCGAGGCGGTCGACGCCGCCCTGGCTGCCACGCCGCTCAACCGCTATCCCGATCCCATGTCCAACGATCTGCGCGACGAGCTTGCCGCTTGGCATGGCGTGACGCGCGAGAATGTCTGCGTGGGCAACGGCGGCGACGAGCTGCTCTATAACTACCTGTTGGCGTTTGGCGGCGCGGGACGGACCCTGCTCAACTGCCCGCCGTGCTTTAGCGAGTATGCGTTCTTTGCGTCGCTCTGCCAGACCGAGGTGCGCGACGTGTGGCGCGACCCCGCGACCTTTGAGCTCGACCAGGCCGCCGTGCTTGCGGTGGCACCCGAGTGTAACCTGGCAATCGTGACCTCGCCCAACAACCCCACGGGTGACGTGGCACCGCTCGACTTTGTCGCGGCGCTGTGCGATGCGTGCCCCGGCATGGTAATGGTTGACGAGGCCTACGTGGAGTTTACCGACGATTCGTTTGGCGCGGCCACCACGGCGCAAGGCCTTATCGCCGAGCATCCCAACCTGGTGATTCTACATACGCTGTCCAAGGCGTTTGGCGCCGCCGGCATGCGTTTGGGCTATGTGATCGCGGCACCCGAGGTCGTCGACGTGTTCGCGGCGATTCGCCAGATCTATTCAGTTAACGTGCTGAGCCAGGCGGCAGCACTTGCCTGCGTGCGTGCCCGTGATGCCTACACGCCCGTGGTGGCACAGATCGCATCCGAGCGCGAGCGCGAGCTGTGCGCCCTGCGCGCAATGGCTGCCGATGGCATGCCCGTGGAGGCATGGCCGAGCGCGGCGAACTTTGTGCTCGTGCGCACGCCGCATGCCACGCGCGTGCGCGAGCGTCTGCGCGACGAGTATTCGATTTTGGTGCGCGACTTTAGCTACGCGCCGGGGCTTGCGGACTGTCTGCGCATCACTGTGGGTACGCCGCAGGAAAACGACGAGGTGCTGGCCGCGTTTGCCGCGCTGGTGAAGGAGGAGATGTAGATGGACCGCTATGCCGAGGTAACCCGCAAGACGGGCGAGACCGACATTGTCGTAAAGCTCGACCTGGACGGATCTGGCGTGTGCGATATCTCGACCGGCGTGCCGTTTTTCGACCACATACTCAACGCTTTTGGCCGCCATGGCCTGTTCGATCTGACGGTGCATGCGGTGGGCGACGTCGAGGTCGACGCGCACCACACCGTTGAGGACACGGGCATTGTGCTGGGCGAGGCGTTTTGCCAGGCGCTGGGCGACAAGGCGGGTATTACGCGCTTTGCCGACGCGGCGATCGCCATGGACGAGACACTCGTGATGGCCGCCGTGGATATCTCGGGGCGCGGGCAGGCCTATTGCGAGCTGCCCGTGCCGACTGAGCGCGTGGGCAGCTTTGATACCGAGCTGGCCGTCGAGTTCTTCTATGCCTTTGCGCGCGATGCCAAGCTCACGCTGCACGTGCGCGAGCTGGCGGGCGGCAATTCGCACCACATTATCGAGGCCGCCTTTAAGGCCGTGGGCCGCACGATGCGCCGCGCCTGCGAACTCGATCCCCGCGTGCAGGGTATCCCCAGCACCAAGGGCTCGCTGTAACCGTCACAAGGGTAAAACCACCACGAAGATGCCTGTCCTCTTTGTGGTGGTTTTGGATGATGAGAAGTGGAGGGGTCGCGTGGGCGAACCGAAGATCGTGGTGGTCGACTACCACAAGGGCAACTTGTCGAGCGTCGTGCGCGGGCTTGCGCGCGCCGGTGCTGCCGCCTGCACGTCGGACGATCCGGAGCAGATCCGCAACGCCGACGGCCTGGTCATCCCGGGCGTGGGTGCGTTCTATGACGCGATCGCCTTTATGCGTCAGAGCGGCGAGGAGGTGGCCGTGCTCGATGCCGTTGCCGCCGGAACTCCGCTGCTCGGCATCTGCCTGGGCCTTCAGCTGTTTTTTGAGCGCGGCAACGAGGGCGTGCCTGCGAACGAGGACGCGGACGCGGACGACGATGCCTCCGAGCAGGCCGGTGGTCCCTGGGTCGATGGCCTGGGCATTATGCGCGGTTCGTGCACGCGCTTGGAGTCGAGCCGCCTGAAGGTGCCGCACGTGGGCTGGGACCAGGTGCACATGACGCCTGCTGGCGCGGCCGATCCGCTGCTTGCCGGCTTTGCCGAGGGTGCCAACATGTACTTCACCCACAGCTACGCGGTGGCCGACGACGCCGATGCCGCCGATGTGCTGGCGCGCACGCACTATACGCGGAGCTTCCCGTGCATCGTGCGCCATGGCAACGTGTGGGGCTGCCAGTTCCATCCCGAGAAATCCTCTGCGCTGGGTCAGCGCATTCTTAAGAACTTCGTGAGCATCGTCGAGGAGGTTGGCCGATGATCCTGTTTCCCGCAATCGATCTGATCGGCGGCAAGGTCGTGCGCCTGGAGCGCGGCGACCGCAGCCGCTGCAAGGTATATTCCGACGACCCCATGGCCGTTGCCCGCTCGTTTGCCGAGCAGGGCGCGAGCTGGGTGCATGTCGTCGACCTGTCCGCTGCCTTTGGCGAGGACGAGGACGCGTGCGCTGCCAACTCGGCGGCGATTGAGGCCATCTGCGGCGTCGACGGCCTGTCCGTGGACGTGGGCGGCGGCGTCCGCTCGCTCGCGCGCATCGACGAGCTGGCTGGCTTCGGGGCACGTCGTATCGCACTGGGCACCGTACTGGTGACCGAGCCGGGTTTTGCCGAGGTGGCGGCGCAGGGCTTTGGCGAGCTGCTGGTAGCGGATATCGCCGCGCGCGATGGCCAGGTCAAGGTGAACGGCTGGCGCGACGGCGCGGGCGTGGCGCTCGACGATGCCGTGGCGCAGCTCACGGAGCTGGGCTTTAAGCACCTGGTGTACACCGACATCGCGCGCGATGGCATGCAGACAGGCATCGACGTGGCGGCGTATCGCCATGTGGCGCAGGTCGCGGGCTTTCCCGTCGTGGCTTCGGGCGGCATCTCGACGCTCGACGATATCCGCGCACTGGCCGCGGTGGGCGAGGGCGCGATTGAAGGCGCCATTACCGGCCGTGCGCTCTACGAAGGCAACTTTACGCTGGCCCAGGCGCTGGCCGCCGCCCGAGGGGAGGTGTAGCCCATGCTTACCAAACGCGTAATTCCCTGCCTAGACGTCAAGGACGGCCGTGTGGTTAAAGGTGTCAACTTTGTGAGCCTGCGCGATGCGGGCGATCCGGTGGAGCTGGCGCGTGCCTACGACCGCGAGGGTGCGGACGAGGTCGTCTTTCTGGACATTACCGCCACGAGCGACAACCGCGCGACGACCATCGAGATGGCGGCGCACGCGGCCGAGGAGCTGGCCATCCCCTATACCGTGGGCGGCGGCTTTCGCGACCTGGCGGGCATGCGCACCATGGTTGCCGCCGGTGCCGACAAGGTGTCGCTCAACTCCGCCGCCGTGCGCGACCCGTCGCTGATCAGCCAGGCCGCCGCGGCGTTTGGCAGCCAGGCCGTGGTCGTGGCGATCGATGCCAAGCGCGTGGGGCTGCCCGGGGAGCCGGGCGCCGATAAGTGGGAGGTCTTTACGGCGGGCGGCCGCAACGCTACGGGTATCGACGCGGTGGCGTGGGCCGAGGAGGTGGCTCGTCGCGGCGCCGGCGAAATCCTACTGACCAGCATGGATCGCGACGGTACCAAGGCCGGTTTTGATTTGGCGCTCACTCGCGCCGTGGCGCGCGCGGTGCCGATTCCCGTCATCGCGAGCGGCGGCGTGGGTACGCTCGAGCATTTTGCCGAGGGTGTGATCGAGGGCGAGGCCGATGCCGTGCTGGCGGCGAGCGTCTTTCACTTTGGAACCTTCAGCATTCGCCAGGTGAAGGAGTATATGGCCAGCCAAGGCATCCCTGTGAGGCTGGACTTCTAGTGCTGCGGCTTGCCCAGGCACCGCATCTTGCCGCTCAAACCGTCGCTCGCGTACCAAAGTACGCGTCGCTCCTCTTTCGCGGCAACCTGCGGCACCTGGACAACCCTCGCCGACCTGTGGGGTTTACGGTAATTACTTGGGAGAAATGATGACTGAGGTAATAGAAGCGGCTGATCTTACGTACGACGCCCGCGGGCTGATTCCTTGCGTGGTTCAGCAGTATGACACCGGTGAGGTGCTTATGGTTGCTTGGATGAACGAGGAATCGGTGGGGCTGACGCTCAAGACCGGGACCACGTGGTTTTGGAGTCGCAGCCGTCAGGAGCTCTGGAGCAAGGGCGCGACGAGTGACAACATGCAGGAGGTCAAGGAGCTCTGGGCCGACTGCGATAGCGATACGCTGCTGGTCAAGGTGGACTCACCGGGCCCGGCCTGCCATACCGGCAACCGTACCTGCTTCTTTAAGCGCGTGGAAGGGGGAGTGTGATGAAAGTCGTGACGCCGTTCGAGGTCGCCGACTGCAACACCGAGCTCCTCCGCGCGGGCGTGCCATGCCGCGTGCACCTGACTGATGCCTGCGGGGCGCAGTCGCTTTGGCTCGAGGCCGAGAAGGAAAGGCTCAATGAGGCCCATGCCGTCATCGTCGAGTTCTTTGAGAAAAAGGGCGCAAAGCCTCGGTTCGATGAGACCGGTACCTACTTTACGCTGCAGTAACGAGAGGAAATAACCATGGGAGTCAGAACAGCTAACGTGCAGCCGGGAAACATCGGTGAGACGCTGACGGGACTGGCCGAGGTGATTCACGGCCGTCGCGATGCGCCGCCGCAGGAGAGCTATTCCGCGCGTCTGCTGACCGACGTCGAGGACGAGCTGCTCAAGAAGCTTGCCGAGGAGGCGAGCGAGGTGATCATGGCCTGCAAGGATAACGACCACGATCACATCCGCTACGAGGCCGGCGACCTGATCTACCACCTGCTCGTGACGCTCGAGCGCTACGGCATCACCCTCGACGAACTGGCCGGCGAACTCAACGCCCGCCGCCACTAGTCATTGGGGACGTTCTAAAACGACCAGTTAGGCGAGGGGCGTGGATTCCCATTCGCCGGTGGGGTGGGGGATATCGAAGGCCCGGTAGCCGCAGTCGTAGGCGTGGGCCTGGGCCTCGCGGATGTTCCAACAAATATCGCAGGCGCGGTGCGCGTCTGAGCCAAAGGTAATGGGCACCTCGGCATGGGCAAAACAGCGCAAAAGGCCGGTTGCGGGATAGTAGTCGTCAAGGCCCTTGCGCGGTGCAGCCGTCGAGACCTCAACGCGGCGACCCGTATCGTGCGCGCACTCGGCCATCTGCTGCCAAAACGGCGCGGGGTCAAAGTCGGGCGCAAAGCCTTCCTTCGAAAAGCGCATGACTAGGTCGGGGTGAGCCATCGCATCAAAGTTAAGCGAGCTTTCGCAAGCACGGCACCAGTCGTCGACGTAGTGTTCCCATACGCCGCGTACGCCTAAGTTTTCCCAAACATGCAGGTTGGTATCGTCGTCGATCCAGCCACAAAGCGAATCGGGCGTATCGGGACGAGCGACGCTCTCCGTTCCCGCCGTGCCCGCGGCGCCGGCCATGATATCGCCCGGGTCGCCAATCCAATGCACGCTGCCCAAGCGCACCACGGCGCCCTGGGACCAGCGCTCTACCAAGGGTTCGCAGCCCTCGTACCAATCGCATTCAAAGCCATAGATAAGCTCGAGCTCCGGCGCGATTTGCGCGGCAAGCCTGCGGGCGTCCTCAAAGGCCAAACGATGCGTCGGCAGGTCGCTCTCGACAACCTGCACCTCGCAATTGGCATCCATGCTGGCGGGCAGGGTGAGGTGGTCGGTCGAGACCATAACACGGCAGCCGGCGGCCGCGGCGGCGCGGACGTTGTCCTCAAACGAGGCATGGCCGTCCGAAAACGAAGTATGGGTGTGGCAATCGACCAGCGGGCAGGCGGGCATGGCGACTCCTTTGCATTTGGTGAATCCGCTCCATTGTAATGGTGCAGCTCTCAACACACCGCGCACGCCGGAGCTCGAAATCGACCGGAAAGACTGCGCGGCGCGTGCCGGCGCCGGCGACTACTTGCTTCGTGCCGCCGCTCGTTTGGCCTGCACCGTTACCATCGCGTGTCTCACGGCGGTGATGGGGCGGTAGAGGATCATGCGCGGGCCCGACCAACGCATGACTTCGCGGATCATTTCGCGCATAGCAGGTCTATAACAATGCGAGGGGCAGGCCGAGCAAAACGTCTTGGTGCCCATGTGCGGGCAGTGCTTTATGCGTGCGACAGCGTATGCCTGCAGCTCGGCGCACTGGGGGCAGAGTGTGATGGTTCGAAGCCCGAGCTTTACGCGTGCGGGCTCATCGTCGCCAGCCTGCTCGACCGCATGCCCGCCGCCATGATGCCCACGACACCACAGCGCAATCATCTGCGACACCATTTGGGCCTCGCGCTCACGTTTGCGTGCCAGCTCCGGTGTGTCGGCGGTGCGCGCCATCTAGCTCAGCCTCCCGTGCTCGACCGAAAGCGAGCAATCGGCAAAGGCGCAGGTGCTGGCACGGTGGCTTACGAGTACGATGGTCTTGCCGCGGCGCTTGAGCTCGTCAACGGCCTGCATTACGGACGCCTCGTTGAGGGCGTCGAGTGCGCTGGTGGGCTCGTCGAGCAAGATGAAAGGCGCGTCGTTGAGGGAGATGCGCGCAAGGCCGATGCGCTGGCGCTCGCCGCCCGAAAGCGAGTCGCCCAGCTCGGCAACGGGCGTGTCGAGACCCTGCGGCAGGCGGTCGATGAGGGCGGTAAGCGAAGCGGAGCGGCAAGCGTCGAGCAGCTCGGCATCGGTGGCGCTGGCGTGCGCAACCAGCAGATTCTCGCGTACGGTGCCGCAGAACAGATGTGTGTCCTGGGTCATATAGGCCTCGTGGCTGCGCAGGCTCGCCGTGTTGATGTGGCGGGCATCGACGCCGCTCACCGTGATGGTGCCGGCTGCGGGGTCCCAAAAGCGCATGAGCAGCTTAAGCAGCGTCGACTTGCCCGAACCCGAGCGCCCCATGATGCAGGTCATGGTACCGGGCGCAAAGGTGCGGGTCACGTCGTCGAGGATGAGACTCGCAGCGGTGTCGTTCGCGACCTGCTCTGTGGCGCCCGCACCGCCCGCGTCCACGCCGCCCACATAGCTAAAGCTCACATGCTCGGCTGCGGCGCCGGCAAACTCAACGTTCTGTCCATCGGCGACCTCGGCGCACTGGGGCCGCTCGTCGAGCAAATCGAGCACGCGTGCGCCCGAGGCGAGCGTCTCCTGCAGTGAGGCGCCCAGGCGGCTCACGGCCATCACCGAGCCAAACGACGACACAAAGGTAAAGACGGCGACAAACGCCGCGGCAAAATCAATCGTTCCCGCAGAAACCAGCTGCAGCGCACGCTCGAGCATCACCAGATTGGCCGCAAGAATAAGCGCATCGGCTACGGCCTCGCTGGCCGCCTGGCGGCGCTTGAGGCGCGCGTCCACGGCGCCGACTTGCTCGGTCAGCTTGCCCAGGGCACGGCTGCGATCGGCGCCACCGGCAAACTGGATAGTCTCGGACGCGCCGCGCAGACTGTCGAGCACAAAGGCACCCAGCTTACCGGCGCCCTCGCGGCTCTGGCGGCCGGTGGTGCCGCACGCCTTGGCCGAGGTCAGGGGCAGCAGCACGCCCAGGACCGCGTAGGCCACGAGCGCGATGCCCGCGAGCTCGGGGCTCACAGCCAGCAAAAAGCCCTCAAACACAACGGTGCAGACCAGAGCGATGGCAATGGGCGAGATGGTGTGCGCGTAGAAGACCTCGAGCAGCTCGATATCCGAGGTGACCAGGCTCACGAGCTCGCCCTTGCCGCGGCCCTCGAGCTTGGCGGGGGCGAGCTGGCGCAGGGCGCCAAACACCAGGTTGCGAATGTGTGCGAGCAGACGGAATGCGATGTAATGGTTGCAGAGCTGCTCGCCGTAGTGGAGCGGCCCGCGTGCGATGCCGCAGGCGGCACAGGCCGCGCATGCTGCGATAAGACCAAGCCCCAAGGCGTTGCGGCCCAGCGCGGCCATAAGGCCAAAGGCGCCAAAGGCCGGCACGAACGCGGCAGTGAGCATGCCAATGCTGCCCAGCGCGACGGCTAGCACAAGCCAGCCGGCAAGCGGTCGGACGAGCCCCATCATGCGCCACATGATGGACGGCGCCGAGCGACGGGCGCGGCCGGAGTCAGGCGCCGCGGCAGCGGAAGACGAGCCAGCACCGTTGAGGCCATCGGTACAGGCGGGGCTGCCGTCAACAGCCTCAACCGCGCCGGCATCCTCGGCATCACCCTCCGCATACGCATATGCCGAGAGTTGCTCCTGACTGTTCCACATGCGCGCATAGGCGCCCGCGGTGGCCAGGAGCTCGCCGTGAGTCCCGCGCTCGACAATACGGCCACGCTCCAGCACCAGGATCTGATCGGCGCCTACGATCGTCGACAGGCGGTGTGCCACCACGATTACGGTGTGCCCGCCGGCGAGCGATGCAATGACCTCGCCGATTGCGGCTTCGCTTGCGGCGTCCACATTGCTCGTCGCCTCGTCAAACACATAGATCGGCGAGTCGTGCAGCAGGGCGCGGGCCATGCACACGCGCTGGCGCTGACCGCCCGAAAGGTTGGTGCCGCCCTCGTTAATCACCATGTCGAGCCCGCCGTTGGCCTGCACAAAGGCCGCCACGCGCGTGCGGTCGAGTGCGCGCAAAAGCTCGGTATCGGTGGCGCTGGGCTGGGCGAGCAGCAGGTTGTCGCGCAGGGTGCCGGCAAACAGGTAACCGTTGGTGGGCACCAGGGTGACGGAGCGCATGAGTGAGGCGGCCGTGGCGTCGCGCAGCTCGACGCCGCCGATGCGAACGCTGCCACGGTAGGCACCCTTGCGGCCCGCGATAATCCCCGCGATCGTGGACTTGCCGCCGCCGCTTTCGCCCACGAGTGCCACGAGCGAGCCGTGCGCAATGGTCGCGCTGGCGCTGTCCAGCACCGTGCGGTCGCCGTATGCATAGCTCACGCCCGCGAGCTCGATATCGCCGCGACCGTCAAGCTCAACATCGCCGCGCTCGGGCTCGGGCGTATCCAAAATGCCAAACATGCGGCGCGAGGCGGCCATGCCGTTCATGGCCGTGTGGAACAGCGATCCCAGGCGGCGCATGGGCAAAAAGAACTCCTGCGACAGAAAGACGATGAGGAAGGCAGCCTCAAAGCCAATCTTGCCCGTGGCGAGCTGCAGCGCGGCTACGATAATGCCGAGCGCGGCGCCCATATAGACGACCAGGTCCATAACGCAAATGGAGCGCAGCTGCATCACCAGCAGGCGCATGGTCGCTGTGCGGAAACGCTCGGACTCTGCGTTGATGCGCTCGTGCCAGCTGCGATCGGCCTGGTAGACCTTAAGGGTGGTGAGACCCTGCACGGCCTCCAGGAACATGCCGCCCAGATCGACATAGCTGCCCCAGTACTCGGCACCGATCTTTTTGGCGTTGCGCATGACCATCATGATGGAGACGGGGATGACCGGAACGCAGGCGAGCAGCAGCGCGGCGGGAAGACCCGCCTGGCCCACGAGCAGTACAAACAGCGTGATGGGTGCCAAGCCCGCAAAGAAGAGCTGCGGCAGGTAGCCGCCAAAGTACACCTGGAGTTGCGTGGCGCCCTCGACGCTGGTCTGGACGGCCTCGGCGGTGGGGACGGTCTCGGTGTAGGAGGGGCCGAGTGCGGTGAGCTTGTCGTAGACGAGCGAGCGCACGCGGCGGACGGCTTTGAAGGCGGCCTTGTCACCGGAACGCTGCGCCAGATAGATGGCGGCGGCGCGCACGATGATGGCGCCGGCGAGCGGCGGAGTTGCCTGCGCGAGCGCGTCGACGGCGAGTGCAGCCGGCAGTCCGCCGGCAACGATGCCGCCCAGAATGCGCGCGAGGATCCACATCACCGTGATGTTTGCCATCAGCGCGATCCATTTAAACAGGACGCTCGCCACAATGTAGGGCGTTGCCTGCGGAACCAGGGAGAAGAGCCGCTTCTCGAACATGAAACCTCCTATGCCGTAACGGTGCCGGGCTGGGTCCTCGGCAGCCGCTTAGTTAGCCAAATGCAACTAGAGTAACATCGTGCAGCGGGTAAGTATGCCGAGGGTAATTTTTAGCCGATGAACTGCGTAGAAAGTTCAAAATTGTTGAGTGCGGCGAACTTTGTGGTGGACGGAATGCGGGCGCAATTTTGATCGTGTGCGGCCCGCTCCAAAACGTGTACGTCAGCCTCCAAAACCGACAAAAAATGACATGTTTGGAGGCTGACGTACATGTTTGGATAGGGGCAAGGGCGGCGACGAACGAAAGTCACGCCTGTGCCACGTCCGATGTGCTAGCGTTTGGGTGAATAAAACGAGCCCGTGCGGAAAGGATCCGGACCGTATGCAACGTGGAAGTACATCTCCGCTGTCCCGCGAGACCGATGCGCCCGAAACCATCGTCAAGCTGGAGTGCGACATCGACGATGCGTCGCCCGAGGTGCTCGCCTATGCCGCCGACCGCCTGCGCGAGGCCGGCGCCCGCGAGGTGCACTGGCTGCCCCTCTACTGCAAGAAAGGCCGCCCCGGATGGCAGTTGCAGGTGATCTGCTCGCACGAGGATATTGAGCGCCTGCAGACGATTATCTTTTTGGAGACCACGACCAACGCCGTTCGTCGCCAGGTGATGGAACGCGTTTGCCTGCCGCGCCGATTCGAACAGGTGACAACGCCTTGGGGCGAGGTATCCGTTAAGGTGGCGACTCTGCCCGACGGCAGCGAGCGCGCGGCACCCGAGTACGAGGATTGCGCCCGTCTTGCCCGCGAACATGGCGTGCCGCTCCAACGCGTGATGCAGGCGGCTCAGAGCGCGGCGCTGCGATTCGAGTAACACGGTAGATGGGCTCCACATCCGCCGGACCCCGTATACAGCCCCCATCAACCCCACCCGAAAGGACTCCCCATGAAATACCTCATCGCCTCCGACATCCACGGCTCGGCATACTGGACCGAGCGCCTGGTCGCCGCCATCGAATCCGAGCAGCCCGACCGCATCGTGCTGCTGGGTGACCTGCTCTACCACGGCCCGCGCAACGACCTGCCGCGCGACTACGCCCCCAAGCGTGTGATTCCGCTGCTCAACGCCCTGGCCGACCGCATCATCGCGGTGCGCGGCAACTGCGACGCCGAGGTCGACCAGATGGTCCTCGACTTTCCCGTCATGGCGGACTACGCCACGCTGTTCGACGAGACCGGTCGCGAGCTGTTCCTGACGCACGGCCACGTCTTTGGCGCCGGCATGCACAACAGCGTCGACCACGCGCCCGCGCTGCCCGAGGGCTCCGCGCTCGTCTACGGCCACACGCACATCAAGGTTAACGAGGCAAGCGCCGCGCACCCGGGCCTGTGGCTCTTCAACCCCGGCAGCGTGAGCATTCCCAAGGACGGTGCGCACAGCTACGGCATCTACGAGGGCGGCGCGTTCCGTCACGTGATCCTGGAGGAGGAGTAACCATGGCCGAGCATATGGCTCAGCAAAATGCCGAGGGTTCGCGCGACCTGTCCACGCTGGTCGACGCGTCGGCCGAGCTGCAGCATCTGGTGCAGACCATCTGGCGCCTGCGTCAGCCCGATGGCTGCCCGTGGGACCGCGAGCAGACGCATCAGAGCATTGGCAAGAACATGATCGAGGAAGCCTACGAGGCGCTCGATTGCATTGAGGCGGACGACGTGGCACATCTGCGCGAGGAGCTGGGCGATGTGCTCATGCAGGTGGTGCTGCATGCGCAGATTGCGGCGGATGCCGGTGAGTTTACGCTTGCCGATGTGGCGCGCGATATCGACGCCAAGCTCATCCGTCGTCACCCGCACGTGTTTGGCGATGCGGATGCCGAGAGCTCCGACGAGGTGCTCAAGATTTGGGACGAGGTCAAGCTTGCCGAGAAGGCCGCCAAAGACCAGGCCGTGGCGGCAGGCGAGACTGCGCCCGAGGGTCTGCTCGACGGCGTGCCCACGCACCTGCCGGCGCTGATGCAGGCTCAGAAGGTGTCGCGCAAGGCGGCTGCCGTGGGCTTTGAGTGGGAGACGGTCCAGGACGTGTGGGACGAGGTCGCTGAGGAGCGTGCCGAGTTTGAGGCCGAGGCTCCCGGCTCGCCCGAGCGCGAGATGGAGTTTGGCGACCTGCTCTTTGCCCTGGTCAACGTTGCGCGCAAGGAGGGAATCGACGCCGAGAGCGCCCTGCGTGCCAGCACGGCAAAGTTCCGCCGCCGCTGGGCCGCGATGGAGCAGATGGCGGCCGACGCCCACGTGGATCTGGCCGAGCTTTCGACCCACGGCCTCAATGACCTCTGGGATGCCGCCAAGGCAAACGAGTGACCTGCGCCTCACGCAGTATTCGTTTGCGTCAGCGCCTCACAGAGAGGTCTCTACAAGCAAAAAGCCATATACAGCGGAAGATGTGCCAGCTGTGCTTCGGCATCCCACTCGAGTTGTTTAGGATGCAGCACATATGCCGTCCCGATTTTTTTGTTAAAGCGTGCGCGGAACCGATCGAGGGAGATGGTCCCGTATTTGCGCGGCGACTTAACCTCGATGGGGCTGATGCGCGGCTTTCCAGCGGCATTGGCATAGGGCCGGGTAACGAGGAAGTCGATTTCCATACGCTCCTCTCCCTCCTTCTTTCCGCTTTGAGAATAAAAGAAGAGCCTGTGACCATTGGCTTTTAGAGATTGAGCAACGTAGTTTTCGGTCAGCATTCCTTCGTTTAATCCGATGTCGCCGCGAAGCACGGCCCTGTAAACGTCTTCATCGGTATCGTTGTTGTCAGAGAAGGCAAGCGTTACAAGCAGGCCGGTGTCTGCCATGTAGCACTTGAGGGCCGTTTGCTCCATGCTGAGCGAAAGGCCCACGCTCGGTTCGCTTGCGGCATAGCAGATATTGGCAATTCGCGCGTCTGCCAGCCAAAAGAAGGCTTCTTCGTAGGTACGCATGCGTGCGTTTTTATCAAGTGAGGAAAGCTTGAATCGTTTTTCGTGCCTAGAGAGCTGACCCGGGATGCCATCGAGTACGGAGACGACTTTGAATTCGTAACCGGTTGCAAAACGAGAGATATCGTTGCGATAGAGCTGGACGATTCGGCGCTTCGAAGCGTCGACGGGCGCAAAAGCGCGCTGTTCAACATAGATGGATACCGGCTCAGGCATGCCGCCTGCGAGCATGTATTCGCGCATAAGGGAGAGCGCTCTGCGATGTAGGGCATCGGGGAGCGGCTTCATCTTGTTAAAACTCATGCGAATGAGATCGGCCAGCCCCTTTTCGTCCATGCCCCAAAGAAACTCCTCAAAGTCGAGGGGCTCAAGTTCCAGAGACTCTTCCTCGGATGGGATGACGATATCTTTAATGTTCTGCTTGATGCTGAGCAGGGATCCAGTTTCGATGTAGTCGTAACGTCCGTCTGCAACGAGATACTTGATGAGTCCGCGTGCTTGCGGGTACATCTGGACCTCGTCAAAGACGATAAGCGTCTCGTGTTCATAGAGTTTGACGTTATAGAAAACCGAGAGATAGAGGAAAAGCGAGTCGAAGTCAGTGCGGTAGTCCTCAAAATATTGCTTAACTTCGGCAGGTGCTTGAAAGAAATCAATGACAAGGCAGGACTTGTATTCGGTTTCTCCAAACATGCGGGCAAGCGTGCTCTTGCCGACGCGACGGGCTCCTTCAATAAGAAGTGCTGTTTTACCAGCGCTTTCATGCTTCCATTTTAGTAGTTTGTCATAGGCTTTTCGTTTAAGCATGGCTACCTCGTACACGATATCCAGAACTTTTATAACCTGATTATGCACGATATCCAGAACTTCAGACCCTTAGATTTGCACGATATCCAGAACTTTGCATGATGTGAAAACACATTATTGGCTCTTGCATTCGCAAGTCGGGTAAAGACGGTATGCGGATTGGAGATTTTAATGGAGAGGACCTCTAGAGATGAATGCCGGTGCAAAAACAAGCGCCCCAAAGAATGATTTCTCCAATTCATATGTATCCCTTGGCTAACTTAGGGCATAATGCAAAAAGTGCGACATGGCTAACTTACGGAGGCACACCGATGGTGCACAGTCGGCCAGTCGCTTGCATCCACTACGTTCCCAAGTGAGAGGGAGACAACATGAGCGATATTTTGGACGTTTACGGTCGCGAGGTGCTCGACAGCCGCGGCAATCCCACTGTCGAGGTCGAGGTCGTGCTCGAGGACGGCAGCTTCGGCCGCGCGATGGTGCCTTCGGGCGCTTCGACCGGCGCCTTTGAGGCATGCGAGCTGCGCGACGGCGACAAGGGTCGCTACCTGGGCAAGGGCGTCTCTCAGGCCGTCGAGCACGTCAACAACGAGTGCGCCGATGCCGTCGTGGGCCTCGATGCCTTCGATCAGCGCGCCGTCGATGCCGCGCTGATCGCCGCGGACGGTACCCCCAACAAGACCAAGCTCGGCGCTAACGCCATTCTGGGCGTGTCGCTGGCCGTCGCTCGCGCCGCTGCCGAGTCGGCGGGTCTTTCACTGTACCAGTACCTGGGTGGCGTCAACGCCCATCTGCTGCCCACGCCTATGATGAACATCCTCAACGGCGGCGTGCATGCCGACAACAACGTCGACTTCCAGGAGTTCATGATCATGCCGGTGGGCGCCCCGAGCTTTGCCGAGGGCCTGCGTTGGTGCGCCGAGGTCTATCACACCCTCAAGGGCGTGCTGCACGAGGCAGGCCTGGGCGGCGGCGTGGGCGACGAGGGCGGCTTTGCGCCCAACCTTAAGACCAACGCCGAGCCGTTCGAGTACATCACCAAGGCCGTGGAGAAGGCCGGCTTTAAGCCCGGCGTCGACTTCATGTACGCCATGGATCCGGCATCGACCGAGTTCTACAACGCCGAGACCGGCATGTACGAGCTCAAGGGCGAGGGTGTGGAGTACACGAGTGCCCAGATGGTCGATTACTGGGAGAAGCTCGTCGACACCTATCCCATCATCTCCATCGAGGACGGCATGGCCGAGGAGGACTGGGACGGCTGGGTCGAGCTGACCCGCCGCATTGGCAACAAGGTGCAGCTGGTGGGCGACGACCTGTTCGTCACCAACACCGAGCGCCTCAAGAAGGGCATCGAGCTGGGTGCCGCCAACGCAATCCTGGTCAAGGTTAACCAGATCGGTACGCTCACCGAGTCGCTCGAGGCCATCGAGACCGCCAAGGAGGCCGGCTACGCTTGCATCGTGAGCCACCGTTCTGGCGAGACCGAGGACTCCACGATCGCCGACCTGGTCGTGGGCGTTAACGCCGGCCAGATTAAGTCGGGCGCCCCGTGCCGCAGTGACCGTATCGCCAAGTACAACCAGCTCATCCGCATCGAGGACGAGCTCGAGGGCAGCGCGCGCTACGCCGGCAAGTCTGCGTTCTACAACATTCGCTAAACAAGCGGTGCTCGCGGGGGCGGAGTTGACTCGGCTCCGTTCCACTTCTGATGGCCGCTATTGGGCGCTGGGCCGTGTGGCTCAGCGCCTTTTTTATGTCGAGCAAAGGCTGCCGAAGGCGGTGCGCGCGCTCGTGCTATAACTAGAATACTTAGCGCAAACAAACCTCAACCGCACAAGGCGCACATGGATCAGATTTACGACAACAGGTACTATTCCGCCGGTTCGCGTGAGCCGTCGTCTCGCCGCGCGCATTCGGTGCAGCTTGGCGGGCCCGAATATACGGGTGCTGCCCGTCCCACGCATCGCACGCCGGGCACTTCGCACTCCCATGCTCAAACGAATATGTCGACGCATCGCCCGGACCGTCCGTCGCGCGCGACGTACGAATCGCGCCCGTCTGCTCAAGCGCACGACAAGTCGACCAAGCCCTCGAGCCGTCTTTCGGGCTCGGACTTCATGCACTACGCCAACGACAACGCGGTGATTAAGGCAATCTACGACTTTACCCATGGGCCCCAGCGTGGACTGTTTATCGGTATTGTCGTTGCCCTGGTGCTCGTGAGCCTGTACTTTCCCGTGCGCGACCTCTACGTTGCCAAACGCTCGAGCGACATCTTGGCCAAGCAGGTCGAGATTCGCCAGCAGTACAACGACGAGCTGCAGAAAAGCGTCGACAAACTGCTCTCGGAGGAGGGCATTAAGGACGCGGCGACCGAGGATCTGGGCCTGGTGATGCCCGGCGAGACCAAGATTGACGTGCTGGGCCTGGACGACGATTCGGATTCGTCTTCGAGCAAGAAGTCGTCGAACGCCAAAAAGGCCAGCGAAGTGGCCAAAGAGATCGAAGAGGTGGGCAAGGACGTGCCGTGGTACATCCAGACGCTCGACATGCTGTTTGGATTTAACGGCGTCGAGGGTCAGACGGTCGCGTCCAGCGGCGAATAGGCGAGGATTGTTCGGAGGGGGCCTGCAATGACGCATTGCGACAAACGATATAAGGTGGCGGCGATCGACCTGGGAACGGTGTCGTCGCGACTGGTGTTGGCGCAGGTCGAGGCCGGTGCGATCGTTGACTCGTCCAAGCATACCGAGATTACCGACCTGGGTGAGGGCGTGGACGCGACGGGCCGCTTTTGCGAGGCGGCCGTTGAGCGCGTGCTCGCTGCGTGCCGCATGTTTGTGGACGAGGCACGTGCCTTTGGGGCCGCGTGCATCTGCACCACCTGCACGAGCGCCGCGCGCGATGCATCCAATGCCGCACTGCTGCTGGACGGCCTGCGCGATCTGGGGCTTGAGCCGCAGGTGATTCCGGGCGAGGTCGAGGCGCGCCTGACGTTTTTTGGCGTGGCGCACGACTTTGCAGGCGAGCGCATTATTGTCGCGGATTCGGGCGGCGGGTCCACGGAACTCGCGACGGGTGTGTACGCACCGGAGCGTGGGGTCTTTGCGCTGGAGGGCACGCGTTCGCTGGACATTGGCTGCCGCCGCGTGACGGAGCGGTTTTTCTCGGCATTGCCGCCAACGGACGGCGAGCTTGCTGCCGCCGCCAACTGGGCGGGCGAGCAGTTCGCTGCCTATTTTGAGGGCCTGCCGAGCAATTTTGAACGCGCCGAGCGCTTGGTCGCGGTGGGTGGCACCGTCACCACGCTCGTGGCGCTCGTTCATGAGCTGGAACCGTACGATTCGAGCTTTGTGCACCTGCGCGAGCTTTCGCTGGATCAGGTTTCGGCTGCTATCGAGCGCATGTCCACGCTGGATGTTGCAGGCATTGCCGCGCTGCCGGGCGTGCAGCCCAAACGCGCGGGCGTGATTCTCGCTGGCGCCGCGGTGATCCGCGAGCTTATGCGAGCCGGCGGCTACGACACGCTCGCCGTAAGCGAGAACAGCCTACTCGCCGGCATGGCCGCTACCATCAATGAGGTTCTCGACGGCGCGACCCCCACCATCGGTTGGATCCCCAGCCTGAGTGCCCTCCAATAAGTTGCGGTGAAATACGGACTAAAATCGCCCTTTCGGGCCCCAAACAGTCCCTATTCCACCGCAACTCAACAGCCGGCACTTAGGGACGTTCCTTTTCTGCCGGCACCTTGGGCCAGTCCTTGCGGGGCGTCCCCACAGCGCCTATGCCAGGTTGTCGATCTGCCCAATCTCCCAAAGCGGAATATTGACGAGCATGTCCTCGTCTCTATATGCCGCCAGGGAGGTCCTCACGCAACGCATGAGTTTGAATTTTTCGCAGGCTATTTTCAGACTCTTCGCTTTAAGGTTCTCCGCCGCCTTGACCTCAAGCGGAAGCGCGGTTCCCGCATGGTCGATGGCAAAGTCGGTTTCGGCATTGCCGGAGGTAGAGGACCAGTACGCAGGACTTTTGTCTTGCAGCAAGAGTTCCTGTGCGACATATTGCTCGGTGAGCGAGCCCTTAAACTCGGTGAAAACAGCGGAGCCGTCCAGGACGATGGTCGGTGGGAGGTTGGAGAGCGCGCCGAGGATGCCGGTGTCGATGCAAAACAGCTTGAAGCCCGAGAGGTCCTCATAGCTCGAAAGCGGTGCCCTGAGAGCGGAAACGCGCGGCACCTTATGAACGATTCCGTAATCCATGAGCCACTGGAGACTCTCTTCGAAATCGCGTGCGCGCGCCCCGGGGCGAAGGGCTCCGTAGATGAACTTTTTATTTTCCTTTGCAAGCTGGCCGGGGAGGGATTTCCAAACCAGCCTCATGCGCTCGACAATGCGGGCGGGCGCATGTTTGCCAAAATCGGATTCGTAAGCCTCGATGATTTGTTGCTGAAGCCTGCGGGCTTCGATGAAATCGCGGGTCGCGGCGAAGGCGGAGACGACTTCGGGCATGCCGCCGACAACGAGGTATTCCTTGAGCAAGTGCTCGAGCTTTTCGGTAACGTTTGCCAGAAGATTCATGTCTGCGGCAAGGATGGCGTCGGCGAGCGGGTCGCCATCGACGGCGCGAACGAACTCGGTAAACCCCATGGGACGCATGGTGAGCTGGTCGATTTTGCCGACGGGAAATGACTCGTTTTCGCGCCGGAGCGCGAGGCCCATATAGGAGCCGGCTGCGACGATATGGTATTCGGGCGCAAGCTCGTTGAAGTACTTGAGCGAGGTGGTGCCGCGCGGTGCCTCTTGGATCTCGTCAAAGATGATGAGCGTGTCTGCCGGAGTTACGGTTTGGCCGCGAAGAAGCTCTATCTGGGAGATGATGCGCTTGGGGTCGAGGTCTCCATCGAACAGCGAGCGTGCGTTCGGTTCGAGCATAAAGTCGAAACTAATGATGTTTCGATACTGTTGGCTCGCGAATTCGTTAAGAAGCCAAGTCTTTCCTGTCTGGCGGGCACCCTTAAGCAAGAGGGGTTTGCGATTCGCTCTCGATTTCCAAGCGATAAGTTCACTCATAAGCTGTCGCTGCATATTGCCTCCCAACTCTCTTGGCTAGTATAAGGCCCTTTGGACGGTTCCCTTGAAAAATGTGCGACACAACCACGTTTTTCCATCGGAAAATGTGCGAGATAACCACGTTTTTCCATCGAAAAATGTGGGAGTGCCAATCTAAGTTGCGGTGAAATAGTTCTTAAATAAGCTGGTAACCAGTCAAAACAGGAACTATTCCACCGCAACTTCTAAAGTCCACCGGCATCCACAAGAAACGGGCCCGCATCCCTGGGGGACACGGGCCCGTAAACAATACGTGGTAGGGGCGGTGGGACGTCCGCGTATTTGCTGCGCAAATACGCACCGGCTTCGGCCGCCTGTCGGCGCCCTCGCCGGCTCGCTGCGGACGCTGCGCGTCCGCTTGACGCTCGCCCCCTCGCGGGTTCGAGCCCCACCGGCGTCCAAAAGAAACGAGCCCGCATCCCTGGGGGACACGGGCTCGAAAGCTCCATATGGTAGGGGCGGTGGGACTCGAACCCACAATCCTTGCGGCGAGAGATTTTAAGTCTCCTGCGTATGCCAATTCCGCCACGCCCCCGTGAGACTAGAAGTCTAGCACAAGCCGCCCGTTACGCGTTGACAGCCATCGAGTGCTGGCCCGACTTTTCCAAGTACTCGGCAAACTTGGCCTCGTCGCCCTTGTTCTTGTACTGCAGGGCCAGCAGGTATTCCAGGCGGCAACTCTTGACCTTGTCGTCACCGGCCTCCTTGAGCATGCGCTCCAGCTCGGGGATGTCGTTGTGGCGCTTGAGGATCATCGTGTCGTACATCAGCTGGCATTCGTGCGCGACTGCCTCGGCCTGACCGCCCTCAAAGCCCTTGATCTCGTGCAGTAACTCCTTGGACTTTTTGCGGTCCTCCTGGCCAACGTAGTAGTTGAAGGCCTTGATTACCAGGTCGACGCGCTGCATCTTGGGCAGGTTGAGTCCCAGCAGCAAATCGAACATCTCGTCGGCACGCTTGTGGTCCTCGCGCAGCAGATAGGAGTTCAGGCGCAGGTAGTCGCGGTTGTAGCGCGGGTACAGCATACTGGTGAGTTTGGCGTCGAGCAGGCGATCGAACTCGTCCCACCGCTTGGCAGCCATAAGCTGCTGCAGGCGCTTAAACGTGGTACGTTTTTTGACGCTAAAGAATACCGACACGGCGATACAGATGATAACGACGGCGGTCCAGAGGGTGCGGGAATCGGGCATATTAGGGTCCTTAGTCGCTCGTAAAGCGAGCGGTATGGCAACACGTACTAGATGTATTATACGCAGCGCGCAAGCAAACTGGCATAAAAGCTCATCGAGGCCGAGCGCCATCGCTCGCTGCGGTACACTTACCTAAAGTAAACCATGAAGGGAGACATTACCTATGAAGAAGATCGTTTTGGCTTGCGGTGCTGGCGCTGCCACTTCCACGCTCGTTGCCCAGAAGGTCGCCACCATGCTCGACGCCAACGGTTATGCCGACAAGTACGAGATCGTGCAGTGCGCCATCTCCGAGGCCAAGGACGCTTGCGACGAGGGCGCCGACCTGCTGATCGCCACCACCGTTGCCCCCGAGGGCCTCACCTGCCCGTACGTGAGCGGCGTGCCCTTCATGACCGGCATGAACCGCGTCGCTGCCGAGAAGGCCGTTCTTGACGTCATGGCTCAGTAGGCGCTGACTGCATGAGTGAGCAGAACGCCAATCCGGTAGAGCTCTTTGGTATGCGCGTTGCCCATGTGGGCATTAACGCCGCCGACCCGGCAGACGCCTTGGAGATTGCGGAGCTGTTCTCGACGATGATGGGCCTGCCCGTCATCGAGACCCCCGTTTCGTACTTTAACGATTCGCTGGTCGAGATCATGAAGCAGAACGGTCGTGGCACCAAGGGCCACATCGGCTTTGCCGTCAACGACATCGATGCGGCCGAGAAGTGGTTTGCCGAGCGCGGGCTCGAGGTCAACGAGGAGTCGCGCGCGCTGCTGCCCGACGGTAGCACCAAGCTTGTGTACTTTAAGCGCGAGTTCGCCGGCTTCGCCGTGCATCTGTGCCGCGAGTAGCGTACAAGCTGCCATAGCTAGCAAAAAGGGATAGGGCCGCATGGCCTTATCCCTTTATTTATGCCGAGGGATCGACTTTTGCAACGGTCAAAAAACCGAAGTCTAATACTTTTCCGAGAAGTGAACGAGACAAATCAGCCCCCCGAAGCATCGACACTTTAAGGGCATCGTTTCCTGCAGTTTCGATGCTAGAATCCTGCGATTTTGCGGCCGAAAAATGCGGATGCTTCGGGGGTCCGAATATGGTCGTTCACTTCTCGGGAAAAGTATTAGACCTCGATCCACGAGGGGGCATCCCTACCGTGGCAGGCGAATCGTAAAGCGGCTTCCGACGCCCTCGACCGAGGTCACGCCGATGACGCCGCCGTGGCTGTCGACGATCCACTTGGCGATAGCGAGCCCCAGGCCCGAGCCCTGTGCGCCGGCATCGCGTGCGTTGTCGGCACGGTAGAACCGCTCGAACGCTTGAGCTGCGGATTCCTGGTTCATGCCGATGCCCTCGTCTTCAACGGCTATGTCGATCGTGCCCGCGCCCGCATCCGGCGCTACGCCAAACGAGATGGGCGTGCCCGCGTCCGAATACTTGGCGGCGTTTTGCACGATCACGCGCAGTGCCTGCTTCACGAGTGCCACGTCAACCGATGCGCTGCAGCGCGGGTCGCTGGTAAGTGCGGCATCGTACGCCAGCCGATATGTGTGCCCGGCATCGATCATCTGTGATTCTTCGCAAACCTCGCCGACCAGTGCAGCCAGGTTGGTATTCGCGCGCCGCAGCACGGTGCGACCGGCATCGCCGCGTGCCAAAAACAGCAGCTGCTCCACGAGCTCCTGCATATGCTCGCTTTCGGCTTTGAGCGAGGTGATGGATTCTGCCAGCACGTCCGGGTCGTTTTTGCCCCAGCGGTCGAGCATGTTCACGTAACCCTGAATCACCGCGATGGGCGTGCGTAGCTCGTGACTTGCATCGTTGACAAAGCGCATCTGCTGCAGCTTTGCCTCTTGCATCTGACGCAGCAGGCGGTTGAGCGCGACCTCGATACTCGCCAGATCGGCATCGCCGGTGGTGACGCTCGGCGAGTCGACGCTTGCGCGCTCGATGGCCTGCTCGAGCGTTTCCATCTTGCCGCCGGCGAGCTGCATGCGGCCGAGCTCGTCAACGCGCAGGGCCAGGTCGTTGAGCGGCGCCATAGTGCGGCGCACGCGGCGGGCTCCGCCGAGCATGTTGAGCACGCTGATAACCTGCCAGCCCGCAACGACAAGGCAGAGAGGCCATAGCGTGACGAGGTCCTGTGCGAGGGGGAAGGTCTTGGTGTTACGCGCGAGCTCGACGGTATAGGTGAGCGTGGTCAGGTCCCAGCCGCGCGCAGGGGTCAGCGACATGCTGCGAACGGCGGCGCCGGGGATCCATCCCGCGGTAAACGCGCCATCGGGCAGCGTCTGGTTGTAGCCATAGACGAGGATCGCCGCCGCAACAAGCAGCAGTAACAGATCCAGCCAGACGTAGCTCACCAAGCGGCGCCACATATAGCCCCAGTTGATGGCGCGGGCGATGGAGGTGACGCGCTTGGCCTCGGCGTTACGCACGGCAGACATAGCCCACCCCGCGCACGGTCTGGATGATACGGGCTCCGCCAGCGTCCTCGATCTTGGCACGCAGGTGCGCAATGTGCACGTCGACGTTGTTGGTGTCGCCCACGTAGTCGTAGCCCAGCGCCTCGTGCGCGATGCGCTCGCGCGTGAGCACGGTGCCGGCGTGCGCCATAAGCAGGGCGAGGACGTCGAACTCGCGAGCCGTGAGCGCGATGGGCGAGCCGCCGACCGTGACTTCGCGGCGGTCGGGGTCGAGCGCAACCGAGCTCACGGTGAGCACGGCGGGGGAGGGCACGGCAGAGGTCTTGGCCGAGTCGCTAGCCGGGGGTATCGCAACGGCGCACCCGCCCGCACCGCCCGAAGCCGCCCGCACGGCTTCCGAGCGTTTCATCGCCACACGGATCCGTGCGAACAGCTCCTCAATTGCAAACGGCTTGGTTAAGTAATCGTCGGCGCCGGCATCGAGCCCGGCCACCTTGTCCATCACGGCATCGCGCGCGGTGACCATGATCACCGGCACATCCTTGTGCTTGCGCACGCGCCGCAGCACCTCCATACCGTTGAGCTGCGGCAGCAGCACGTCGAGCAGAATCAGATCGTAGTCGCGCTCCAGCGCCAGGTCAACGGCGGTGCGGCCGTCGGCGGCGTGCTCCACCTGGTAGCCCTCGTGCTCCAGCTCGAGCGTCACAAAGCGGGCGATTTTCTCCTCGTCCTCTACGATCAGGATCCGTGCCATGCGTGCTCCCGTCTGCGATTACTTGTCGTCGTTCAGATTTTGCTTGATGTCGTCCGCGGCATTGGCAGCGCTGTCCATCAGGTTGTTGATGCTGCCGGGCACGTCGCCGTCGCTATCGATGCGGTAGCGCATGCCAAAGAACAGGCCAAGCAGCATCAGCCATATCGTGGCGCCCCAGGCAAACAGGGCGACGATGGGAATCAGGATGGGGATGTTGAGGATGATCGCGTCGCGGCGCGTGGCGATAAACTTGGTGTCCAGACTCAGGCGGAAGAGCTTTTTGAGGTACTCCCACACGCCGTCCATCTTCTTGGAGAAGTCGGTCTTTTCGCTCGACTTTTCGTAGGCGACCTGCGCGGCGACCATCTCGGCCGAGGGCTCGTCGGCCGGCGCGGACTCGGTGGCGGCGTGCGCCGACGTGGTCTGGGTCTTGCCCTGCGACTCGAGCCAAATGATGGCGTCCAGAACGTTGCCGTCGGAGACGTCGAGCGCGGCCTTGGCATCGGTATAGCTCACGTTGCACTTGGTGCGGATAGTTTCAACTTTTTCGAGGTCGTCCATGACCTTTCCTTTCGTTCGATGGGCGCGACGCCGGGCGATCTACCCAGGCGCGAGCGTTGTGTTCGGCGGCCTGCGTTGCACCGCTCCGCCCTTGGTCGAACTCTATAGTGCAGGTTATAGATTAAGCGATTCTTGAGCCAAGATTAATGTTGGATGAGTTTTTGGGTGGCAGTAGGGAAGAGAGAGGTGTCCTTCTGGGTAGCTAGCAGCGAGGTCTAATACTTTTCCGAGAAGTGAACGAGCTAAATCGGACCCCCGAAGCATCGACACTTTAAGGCCACTGTTTCCTGCGGTTTCGATACTGGAATCCTGCGATTTTGCCGCCGAAAAATGCGGATGCTCCAGGGGTCCAAAAACAGCCGTTCACTTCGCGGAAAAGTATTAGACCTCGATGGAGAAGAGCTGTTGCCAAGCAGCAGGGCAGCGGCAGAAAAGGGACAAACAAGGCATGCCGATCATATAGAATCAAAATCACGTTGCAAAAGTCTGAAAATATCCTATAATTGCGACATGAAGTACTTTAGCAACATAACGGCGATAAGTGAGCTTTCCGAGAGCGAGGGCGTGTTCACTACGGCCCAGGCGGCCCGCATGGGCATCTCTCGAGATGCGCTGGCACACTCATGCCGTGCGGGGCGTCTTGAGCGGATATGCCACGGCGCCTACCGGATGGTTGGAACACAGCGCCGAGACACCGACGAGCTCAACGCTCTTTGGAAGCTCACCAATCCCTCCCTTTGCGCGTGGGAGAGAAAGCGCCAGTGGGATGGCATTGCCGTGAGCGGTACGACTGCGGCGAACCTACAGCAAATGGGCGATTTCTATCTGTCCCCCTACAGAATGACCGCACCCATGCGCATCAATACAAGAAACGAATCCCTTTCTTTTGCAAAGCGCGAGATTGCTGAGCAGGATATCGTTTGGCTCGACGACCTGCCGGTAACCAAACCCGAGCGCACGCTTGTCGATCTTTGCCTCGATTGCGAGGATCCTTCATTAATCATCGATGCCTATCACGACGCGCTTGGGCGTGGGCTCGATACGCAGCGGCTGAAAGAACTCGTGGAAGAGAACTCTAAAACCGCCAAACGACGCGAACTGATGAGGCCATTGCTGGTTGTGCTAAACGGCTAATGCGAAACGGAGGACATGGGATAGTTAAGCCGGCGGCAGGACCAGTTCCTGCCGCCGGCTTGGGACGTTGCTGCCGTCTATGCTCTATTCGCAGGTCTGGTCGACCACCTGAGTGACGGCCTTCTTTGCGGCTTCGAGGTCGCGCTGGGCTTGGGCGACGGCAGCCTCGGCTTGTTTCTTTGCGTCTACGACCTCGGCGAAGCGATTGATGGATTCGCTGTACTCGCGCGTGCGCGGGTCGAGCGCTGGCGGGACTTCGATCTCGAACAGGTCGTTAGGGCGGATGGCGCGGATGCTGGCTGCTTCGGTTAATGCTTGAATCAGCTGCGCTCCATGGCCTTCTGTAAGGTATCCAACGATTATCTCCGAAAACACCACGCGCTCCTCTTCGGTCATCGTTTGGAACGACGGGCGAATGACGGTGGTGTTATGCGAAGCAACCAGGTGTTGCTTCGCGTCATCGGCGCTGACGACGAGCAGGTTGGACGCGCCGTAGCGACCCAGCATGCGTGGCATGACGATATCTCCAGCGCGGAGTTCGTAGCGATCGAGAACGCTGGGGTTCACCTTTACGATTTTGGAATCCGAGCCATTTGCACTCTCTACAGCATCTACGGGTAGAAGGTTGCCGTCTTGAAAATCCTGAGATGAGATGCGGCGTACCTCGATTGCATCAATGTCGTTTGATGTGGTGCTCTCGCGGGGCATAAATGGAGCTACTCGCGTAAAAGCGTCACCGAGCGTAGCCCTGTAGTTTCGGGTGAGGCTGATAAGGCTGATTTTGCCTTTTGAGAGGGCTGCGCGATGCAGCAGCAATTCACGCGTGGCAAAAGTGGACGTTTCGATAGGCGTTGATCTGGACGTATTGGTATCAATGCGGGTCCAGTCGGGGGAGATAGCAAAGGTGATATCTGAGTAATACGATGTTTCTGTCACATATCGAAAACGCGGCCCGGATTCGATTGCGCTGCGAAATGCAACGCTGCGATTTCCCGAAGACAGTATGAGAAGCGCGCTTGTCATGTAGGGCCTGGGTTCAGAAAGTGGCAAATACACGACGCTCTCGATGAGTCCTTCGCGTATCAGGATCGTGCGCGCCTGCTCGGCTTTATCGAGTAGGTCGGCGGGCAGCACTACGGCTGCGCGAGTGCGATTCGAAAGGGCGAGCGCATACAGACACCAAATAAAGGGACCCCAGTCACAGAAATCGAGGTAGCCGGGCTCTAAGTAATCGATCAAGGCGATACATTCTTTTTCGATGTCGTGTTTGCCCGTACAGTAATACCCCGATGCGTCGATAAACACCGGAGCCTCATCGCCATTGCCCGCGCCCTGCCTGCCGGGTTCAAGCTCGCAAATATCGGGTACGCCGTTGCTGTTCAGACTGAAACATTCACGAAGCGCCTTACAGTCGATGGCGCCAGGCAGACGGACGGTGAGTAGACGGCTGCCCTGCTCCAGATTAAGCGCGCGTGAGAGGGCGGCGGCGGTGAGACGTGGCAATGATGTTGTTTCACGCATGTATAGAGACCTTTCTTCTTAGTGGGTTATATATTAGCAGAATAATTTGATAATTTCTAATGACGAGAACAGCGCACTGTGCTATCCTCGAAGCAATCCAAAACCAACTCAATAATAACTGCTTGATACAACCGCTATGCAGCCTTTAGGCAAACTGCGCTATCGAGCAGGGCAATTTCACTTACGAAGCAGCAGGTTAGGTCAATAACTACTACCTATGCCTCAGAACATTCTAAAACCTAGAACAAACTTACCGACAAACATTTGCAACTGGACAGGAAGAAGCATCCATGAAGAACGAAGACAACATTTATGAGGTATTCCTCAACACGCTCGACGAAGACCTCCGTGGCATGTGCGAAAAGAACGTGAAGGCAGAGAAGCCGTTTCCGTATCCGTACTGCGGTGAGGAGAACGTTGAACGCCTCGCTAAGGCGCTTGTTGGCGTACTGGAAAAGCATTCACCCGATATTCCCGGGCTGGTGCCCGAGCAGTATCGAGACGATGTGCACGAGGCTCGCGAGCTTTTGGCCGCGGCGGCGCTCGCTTTGCTGTCGCTGTACTTTCCCCAGCGCGATAACTGTATGCGCTGCATGGCCATCTTAATTAGCCTGTTTCGGCACGGAAGCAATCCGCGCTTTAAATCGAGCGGCGTGCTCATGTTTGAGCAGGTTTCGACAGGTATGAAGTACTCGTCCGAAAAAGGGGGACGCATTCCGTCTCGCTTTGTGCGAAGCATCGACTACAAAAGACCCAGCGACC
This sequence comes from Collinsella sp. AF29-7AC, assembly GCF_003475665.1. Classification (NCBI taxonomy): domain Bacteria; kingdom Bacillati; phylum Actinomycetota; class Coriobacteriia; order Coriobacteriales; family Coriobacteriaceae; genus Collinsella; species Collinsella sp. AF29-7AC. The sequence continues at coordinate 8,566 of NZ_QRQX01000018.1, read as the reverse complement.
ACGTGCATCGCGATGGATCGCATGGATTTACGGCGGACGAAGACGATGCCGTCATGTTTTTCGAACGTTACCGCGTGATTCAGCAACGCGTATTCGATGCGAGTTCGCGTTTCAACTTCGAGCTATGTGTCAAACGCCCGTTTGAGGCGCTTTCGGACAATCGGCAGAACTTTTATTACAGGGAGGAAAAGATGGAAACCGATTTGGCAACCAAGGTACAGAGGCTTCGGGACCGCTACACCCTCAACTACGCTCAGGCCAAGGGATACGACCTGCTCGACAAGCTGATGATCGAGTCGTTGCTTGCGTATCTGCGCGACGGGACGGTCTCAACCGTGGCGCGCGAGAGCTATGTGGCGCAGGCCGAGCGACTGATTGACGGCGCGGTCAAGTTGCCATGCGCGACAAGCCCCAAGGAGGGCGAAGGCATCGGCCGTATTTCCTAGCAACTACGCAGAACCATCGACAAGAAAGGGGCCGTGACATGTCGGTCATTAAGATGTACGGCTACGAGGCCGCACAGCAAACGGAGTATCAAGCCAAGAAGTGGGCGACCAAGGAGGAAATGCAGGCGCTGTCGTCCGGCGATGAGCAGCGCGATGTGATCTTGGCGCACGGTGCCACGGTTGCTTTTTACGAGGGCGATAAGCACTGGGAGACGAGCGTGTCCAACAACGTGTTTGTCTTTGGCGGAACCGGCAGCGGCAAAACGGCGAGTTTCGTTTTGCCCAACCTGCTCAATCACCACGAATGCTGTTATGTGGTCACAGACACCAAGGGTGAGCTGCTGCGCCGTACGGGGAAAGGCTTTGAAGAGGACGGCTACGAGGTAACGGTTCTCGATACTGTTAATCCCGAGCGGTCGGCCGGATACGACCCTCTGCGTTACGTGATGGATGTCGAGGATATCCCCACCACAGTGGCGGCAATCATGGAGGGGGTCGATCCTGATGGGCGCAGCTTTAGGAACGACCCGTTTTGGGACAACGCGAGCGATCTGCTGCTCCGAGCGATTATTGGAATCCTGTTCCTTTTGGAGTGCCTTGCCGGCACATTTGCGCCGGGTGGGGATCCCACGGCTCCGCGCCGCTACCTTAAGATGAACAACGTCTTTAAGCTGGCCGCGCTCATCAAGGTCACGGGAGATGGCGAGGGCCGATTTCCGTTGGACTACCTTGTGGGGCAGGTGGAGTCCAAGGAATTTCTTGGCAGGTATGAGTCGGCGAACGCGGACCTGTATGGCGTTGAGCAGTACCGCGATTTTCGCGGAGCAGCCGATAGGACGCTTAAGAGTATTCTGATCACACTCAATGCGACCATCTCGCGGCTTAAGACTCCCCAGCTTATGCGCGTCTATGAGAAAGATGAAATGCGTCTTGACCGTATCGACGAGGGCAAGCGCGTAATCGATCTTAAGGTGAGCGACAACGACTCGACCAATGCATGGCTTGCCAACGTTGCCCTTAAGCAGCTGTTTAACCTGGCCCAGCGCCGCGCCGACGCCAGCCCTAGTGGGCATTTGCAGCGCCGCGTGCAGTTTATTCTGGATGAGTTTCCCAACGTGGGCCGCATCCCCGATTTTGAGCGGAGTATTGCGACCGTGCGCAGCCGTGGCATGAGCTTTTTGATGTGCGCGCAGTCGTTGAGCCAGCTCGATGGTGTGTATGGCGAAACCACAGCTCATACCATCCTCGATAACTGCGACAGCTTGGTCTACATGGGCGGCGGCAGCAACATCGCGACGCAGAACTACATAAGCGAGCTGTGTGGCGAGTCGGTTTTGGGCACCAACTATGTGGGCGCCGAGCGCACTGCCGTCGATGTGCGCGGTTGCGTGATAACCCCGGGCGAGGTGGGGCTTATGCCGCGCGCCGATTGTCTGGTCAAAGTGACCGGCATGCGCCCCTTCCGTGCCAAGAAGTATTTTTGCGGTGATCATCCCAATGCGGCCAAGTGGCTGAGGGATTAGTCCTTGCGGCTTCGCGTGCTCCATCTTGCTTATTTGGCCGCACGGCTTCCATTAGCCGTAAACCGTGCGGCCCCGTTTTGCCTCCTTACCGATTCCGTTTAGAAGGGAATTACCATGTCCGTTATGTATCGTGAACCCAGCATCATCAAGAAGTCTAAGGACGGTCGCGTTGCCGCCGTAGATATGGCAAGCGAGCTGCTCAACAGTCGCGTGCTGCTGCTGGAGGGCGAGGTCAACGACCTAACCTGCAACGGCCTCATTAAGTCCATGCTGGTGCTGGAACATCAAAGCGCGGCCGAGCCCATCACCCTCATCATCAACAGCCCGGGCGGCAGCGTTACGGCGGGGCTGGCGCTCATCGACACCATGCAGTCGCTCGACTGCCCCGTGATCACGGTGGGCGAGGGCGTCGTGGCCTCGATGGCCGCGGTGATCCTGGCCTGCGGCGACCACCGCCAGGTGTACCGCCACACGCAGGTGCTCATCCACCAACTGATGGGCGGCACAGGCATGGCGCAGCAGACCGATATCGAGATTGTGGCCCAGCATACAGCGGCCATGCGCGCCGAGCTGGACGAGCTGCTGGCCGAGCATGGCAACCTGAGCGCGCAGGAGTTCCACGAGCTCACCGAGCGCGACTGCTGGTGCAACGCCAAGCGCGCCCTGGAGCTGGGCCTGGTGGACGAGGTGATTGCTCCGAGTAAGAAGGCGCTCTAGCGGGGCATATGCCCTACAAGCACGTTAAACAGGGCGAATGAGCACGTAGTTGAACAGCCAGAAAGAGGTTGAACATGAGTAGGATTTGGGATGTCGACGGTATTGAGTGGGAAGATCTGCCCACCGTGAGCGACCTGCTGTGCGCTGCTGACACAAAGATCCTGGCACCCGAGGTTGCCCTGCGATACGGCGGCAAGCCGGATGACCGTGGCCGTGTCGATAACGAGCGCGACCTAAAGCGCGCCCGCCGCAAGATCAAAAAGCTGCGGAAGATAGATCCCGAGCCCAGCGACAAGATCGTCCTGTTGCCCAAGCATGTCATCAATCGTCGTGGTGCAGGCCACGGCTTTGGCTATTACGACGTGGAGCCGTGCGCCTTTACACGCAGTGGCGCGCAAAAGTCAGGGGAGGCCGCGTGTGCTGAGGTGTACCCGTGGGAACTGTTCCTACTGAACGAGGAGCCTGCAAGCGTCGTTCTAGGCTATCGCGTATGGCTCGGCGGCGAATGGGACCTATGCGAACGTTATCGCTTTTTGGCTGTGGTGTGCGCCAGCGCGCTGCATCGCATCCGCGAGCAAAAGGAGCTGCGCAAGTGCCTCGAGAAGGACGATGCAGCCTGCGATATGGACGAGGACGAGGCGATTGAAGGCGTTCGTCGCGACGTGCTGTACCCCGAGGACGTAATCAACGCAAAGCTCGGCGGCTATTGGGATACGAGTCTGGGACTCGATCTGCCCTGGAAGGACGAGCATTTCGAGACCTGCGTGCGAATCGACAGGGCTATCGATGACCTGTTTATTGAGGAGACGAAGCGCAATGCCGCGGAGCTTGGGAAGAAGCTTGAGCGCGGGTATGAGGAGCGCGGGAAATAGGTGGATGAGGCCCTTACGGGATGCTCCTGCGAATGGCAGCCGACAGTCCGAGATGAATTCCTGACTGTCGGCTGCCATTCGTGTTAGCTGATGTTCATTTTTGGATGGTCGGGGTAGAAAAGATCAAGACCACTTTCTATTGGTGCGAAATCGAGAAATGGAAGGGTTTTAAAATAATCTGTTTCGAGTCCGATATCCAGAACGGACGCGAAGCGTTCAAGGCTGTAAAAATGTGCAACTTCAGGATTACTATCGACAGAATATTCTTGGATTCGTCGTAATTTGGAAACGAGACATTTGTATTGATAGTTCAAGTCAATGGTAGAGGTCTTGCCGTTTTGATGGGCACTTCCCATATGCTGAGCGGCAGTAAGCATAATTAGGTTTTCGCGATAGGACGCAATCTCCTTTTTCTGGCTTTTCGGGAACATATGATGGGCCGCGTTTGCGATGTCAGTGGCGTTCCAGTCTAGAACTTCGGAGCGACCATCACGATAGGCAGTGTTTAGGTTACGAACTTCACCCATTGCCTTGGCGATCGCCTGCTCGCTCTTGCTGTCATACTCGACGAGAGGAACAAATTGACTGCGCGCGATGTTATTATCTTTGCCATTATTTACATCTCGCCAATTTGGGCGGTTGTAAATAATGTCGTTTTTAGTAATTACATTGGGAGATAAATGACCACCAACAGTGCCGTGCATATTACGCCTGAATGCTAGTGGATTAACAACCTTTGCAAATATACGATTGGCTTCGCGTGGGGTTCCCTTGGGCGTATTCGCAATTTCAAAGGAGGCGAAAGCTTCTTTCAGCCTCTTGTAAGACGCCTCATCCTGCTCTTCAAAAAAGATTCTGAAAGGTTTCCATGCACAGCTATCCTTAAGTGTTTTTTCGATATAGCCACAGAGGAAAAGAAGGGCGTTTACATCTTTTCTCGAAATATAATCGAGCACTTCATACGAGGCAACTGTAAAATAAATCGGTCTTTTGCCTGTCTCGTTGAGCACCCCAGCTGCTGCTAGCATTTTCATAATTTGTCGATAAAACTTATTGTATTCATCAACCATGGCTCTCGACAAAGGATTTGGTTTTGTAAATTCCATCTGGACTTGATCGACGGCGCCTCGGTATTTCCAGATATCCTTGTTTGTAAATGGCTCGGCGCCCCCGCTTTCGAGATAGTCAATTATTTGATTTGCCACAAAACAGACAACGTCCATTGTGCATTTTTGGTCAATCCAGCAGCCATTGCGCGTGTTCCTAAGGTCGTATTCATGGCGAGCAAAGAATGCGGCGAGTTCAGCACTGTTCATCTTTCAACACTCCATAGAAAAAAACACTAACAGCATCGACATTAATTGACTGAGTAGATAGATTTCTTGCGATACGATAGAAGCTACGGTATTCGTCGGTGGAGAAAAAGAGTCTCTGTCGTTCAGATAGCTTCATTTTATATTTTGGAATCAACACTGCGACTGAGCCGTCGGGAATCGCGCCGATATCATTCCGTATAACACGAGGGTTATACGTCATGTTTGGAGTCAAATAGACATCGTTTCGATCCATATAGGCGAATGCGCTGGTTTCCCGTGCAGCATCAGCGTCGATATAAACGTCGTAGCCATTAAGGTGGGTAACGCCAGAACCGTCATCGTTAATGTTCCTCGCCTTAATCACCCATATTGAATTAGGGGTGCAAACATGAGTTGTTATTCTTTTCGTAATCTGTCGATCGCGGAATACCCGGAATGCGTCGAAAGACAGTTTGGAAGCAACGGCGTCAAAGGAATCGTTACGGTAGAGAAGGAAGCACGGATACTTCTTGTCGGTAATGTAAGACTGCTTCTGTTCTAGCAATAAATTGTGCTTTGTGTTGCGAACCGTCGTCTTCCCTGGGGCTGAGTTCGGATATACGATCAAGCACATTGTTTCAATTGAAACGCCGCTAAAACCAGAACGACCGAAGTCAATAACGGTATCGATTCTCATGTTCCTTAGCATTGTGCGAGTCAATTCATATTCAGAGGAACTCAAAATAGTTTTATTTAAAACGATTGCAACGCAATTGCTGATGCGAGTGCATTTTTCAAGGAATGCCGCAGCCGTATCTTTTGTATTTTTGTTGACATTCAGCTTGAGTGTCTCGATGACCTCTTTTGAGGGGTTTTTTATTTTTGAAAAAGGAGGGTTCCCGATAGCTAGATCGAACCTTTGGGAGAATTTTTCAGCAAGAAAGTCAGCTTTATGAAAAATAATTTCAAAATTGTCAGGTATTTCCATGCGCCTGAGTAACAATTTTAAAGCGTCAAGACTGTCTTCATCGATATCGACTATTTCCAATGTCACCTTTGGAATATAATCATATGTTTTGAAAACAACTGGTAGAAAGCCGCCCGCACCAACAGAAGGTTCGAGAATGCGAATATGATTTTTGGTGAAGATCGGTAAAGCACTACCAATTTTGCTGGTAATAAAACGATTCGTGTAATAGGCGGCATTTTCCTCACGCTTTGCATTGCAGAGTTCAACAACCCTCATGAAAGAAGCCTCGTCAAGGTTGTCTGGGTTATCGCTTATGTAAGATTGCAGGGCGTCCTTCCCTTTATTTGTGAGAGTCGATACAACTGTAGTTGTCTCGGCGGGCCCTAAATGCCTACTGCTAAGAAATACCCTGATGCGAGAAGCAACTTGCCGAAGGATATTTGTCGGCACTGCCTCGCCGATGCATTGACGAATGTTCAACTCGTGTTTCTTATAGATCTCTCTCTTTTTTTCGTGAGGCATATTATTTAGTTCAGCAAGCTGATACGGAACCCACTGAAAGCTGTCAGGAATAGTCATGAGTGCCATGAGCTCTCTAATAGAGAGAACTCGATCTTGCTCGGGGTGAATTGTATTTTGCGCAGCAAGCTGGTCGTTTCGGGTTGTGATGCACTGGGGGAATCTGTCCCAAAGCTGCCTAGTGTACTTGTCGCGATTTTTTCTCGCGTTCTCGACTCGCTTTCCGTTGACAAAGTGATGGGGCCTCTTCTCGGGATCGGTGTTGTCAAACGCAGACTCACCTTCTTTAATGTCGTGAATCCATGATCGCATTTGGGGTCTATAGGTCCTAAAAGCATGGTAAAAGTCAGAGCCGGAGATTTCTCCCCACTCCAATTTTGGGAACCCGCCGATGACTTCCCTCAAGGTTTTTTCGGTTTGATAGGCAGGGAAAAGCTGAATGGGGGCAATAAAATTCTGATATTTTTTATTGACTCCTATTACGAGTGTTCTTGTCCTTGATGAGTTTGAACCATAGTTCATAAAATTTAGAATCCTGGCACAAATTTCATAGTTGGTGCCAAGCTCTTTTTCGATATATTCACCAATGCGAACGGGCTCTCCATTGTTTGGGACGCAAATCGTTTTTTGGAATGCCTGAACATTTTCAAATATGAAAAACCGCGGCTGTACCTGCTTTATGATGTGAACTGATTCTACAACCAGGCTGTTGCGAGCAATGTCGTTCTTATTTTTTTTGTGGTTAATTACGCTAATCCCCTGGCAGGGTGGCGTTGCGATAAGGACGTCGACTGAATCATTGCCCAACCTACGCCATTTATCTATTTCGCTGTAAATTTTCTCCTTGACCACAGATTCGGTAATATCGCCAATGATGTACCCCTCATTGAAATGGCATTTGCTGTTAGCCTTTTGTACAGCCATCCTACGGGCGTTGAGTTCATTGGAAGCGATGCATTGGTACCCTTCTTGTTTAAAACCATAGCAGCCGACGCCTGCGGAGCTGAAAAGGGAAACATATGTGAGGGTACCGTCACGTAGCATTGCTAATTAATATCCAATCCTGCAGCCAATACGCAAGTAATTTATTTTATTTGAACTAGCGGACGGCAAAGGAAAATACAGCCAAAATACCGGACTCGCTTCGGCGCCTCTAACTCACCAGAATGGTCATGCCAAAGCGCATGCCGTATAAATTGATCTAAATGATAGGTTGATTTTCGATCTCAGCCGAACACATTGAGCAAATAGGCCATTCCCGCAGTTAGCCGAACGCCCCCGCGGCCCCCCCCGGGGTCCGGGGGCGGCATTTTCCCAGTTGAAGGAACGGGGGAGATGTGTTTCGATGGGTCCGGTGGCCATGCTCCGCCCGCCGCCCGGCGCCTCTTCCCAGACTCAGCCGGACGGTCGGTCCGTCTATTCCGTTTTTCCTTCTAGGCTAGGACAGCGGGGCATCGCCCCTCTCCGCGCGCGCCCGCTCGATGAGCCCCGGCGTCAGGTCGAGCTCCTCGACGGGCACGTCCTCCACGCCGTACGCCTCGAGCAGCGCCGCCGCGTCGCCGCCGAGCATCGCCCGGAAGGCGCGGGCGGGCGTCGCGAAGCCGAGCGCGCCGCGGGGCTCGGAGTTCACGTGCGACATGGCCAGCGCCAGGTCGGCCGGGGCGAGCCGGTCGAACCTGAGGCCGCGGCCCTTGGGCAGCAGCTTCCTGATCTCGACGTGGTTGCGCTCGCAGGCGCCCTTCTGGTCGCTGCGCCGGGGGTCGCAGTAGAACAGCCTCGTCTCGCCGGGCCCCTCGCCGAGCAGCGCCGCGATCGCGTCCTCGTCGGAGAACTCGGGGCCGTTGTCGGTGAGCACGGCGCGGAACACGCGGC